>JBAUOM010000489.1:0-4907 GCA_049579765.1 Xanthobacteraceae bacterium | reverse complement strand
GCGCGACATGCTCGGTGATCGACGGCCATTGCGCGTCCATGGGGGTGCCGGCCATTTCGATGCGCCAAAGCAAGGAGATCGCGTCGAGCTGCTCGACCACGAAATCCGGGGTGATGCCCCAGATGTGCTGGTGAAAGACCCGCATCGTCGCAGCCACGTCGAGCTCCTCGAGGTGCAGCAGCGCAAGGTGCCAGGCGTCGTGCGAGTGAATCGGCCGCCCGCAGGTCGCAAGCAGCGGCAGGAAGGATTGCATGCGCGCCAGCCCCTCGCCGACGCGGCCTTGTCGGATAAGGACGTGCGAGAGGGCGTGCTGTGCCCACGGATTGCGCGGCTCGATGGCGAGCGCACGTTCCGCCCGCGCTTCTGCAAGGGGGTAATCGGCGCACAGCTCGCTCGCGAAGGCGGCCATGGCGAGAAAATCGGGATCGCCGGAATGCACCGGTTCGAGCCGGTCCATATGCGCGCGAAAGCGCGGACCCATGTGCTGCTGGCCGAGGACGTAGTAGAGGAACTCCGCGAGCTTGGCGGTGCAGAGGTCGTCCGGCCACTCCGCGGTGATCGCCTCCATCGCCTCGACCGCGCGCAGGTTGTCATTGACGTGCCAGAGCGTGAGCGCCCGATAGAGTGCGCGCTCGCGTGCGTTCATGGTTAACGCTTCGACAGCATGCAGCCGGGCAGCGGCATTGGCGAGCGCGCTCCCGGTCTGGCCGTAGAGCCAGAACGCGGCGGCGTAGAGCCCGATGATCGACGCCTCGGGCCAGCGCTCGGCGGCATCGAGGATGGCCTCGACGCCGCGGTCGAGGCGCAGCAGGCGGGCTGCGAAATCGTCGGCAGCCGCCACGGCGGCTGCATCGTGCGTCGTTAGCTCGAGGCCGCGCGCGTCCTTCATGCGGCCACTCATAGTCCGCGGCGCGTTGGGATGCAAAAGCATCCTCTCCGGGATCGCCCGAATACATCGCACCGATCGAGTGTGCCGCCGCGAGGAGGGCGACTCAGTGCACAAATCGATCTCGGCCGTGATGACCGCGGTCATCGTGGGCGCCGCTGGCGCGGACAGCCGAGACCGTGCCGCAATCGGCCGCCACTCAACCGGCACCTGCCTGGTAGGTGTTCGATCGCGAGAGCCAGCGATGCCAGCTTGGCCTGCACCGGCGGACGCAGCCCGGGGCGCAGCTATCGCCGGGTATCGATCGCGATCGACGGCGGCGCCTCGTGGCTCATGAAGACCGGATGGAGCATATGCGACTTGAACTGCCAGCCGCCGTCGTCATCCAAGACACATTCGTTGATGAGATCCGCCACCAGCATCGGCGGCTTGCACTGGGCCGCTGGCGGGCGCACCGAGGCGCCGTAAAAGCTGACGATGCCCATCACCTTGGCGCGCCGTCCGTCGCTCGATGCGACGAAGAGATTGCTGACGAGGTGCCGCGTGGTCTTCACACTGCTGATGGCGGTGGCGGCTTGACGCTCGCGCCAGGCATAGAATTGGCGAATCTTGTCGCGCCCTTCGAAACGGTTGTGACCCACCACCATCACGCCGTCGGGCAGATAGAATTTGTGGGCGTTGCGTCCCTCGTTGCAATCGACCTCGTGCCAATATCTCGCCTCCAGTCGGTGGAGCGCGTGCCAGAGATCGACCTCGTCATGAGCGTTCATTGCCTGGGCGTTTTTTGTAGGGGCGTTCATTTTGCACCTTTATCGTTTGGGACGGATCCTCCGATCGCTTGTGAATGGCCCGCCTGGGCGTGCGGCGTGCGACGGGTCCTGCGCGAGTTTAGCCCCAAACGCGACGACCTTTCAGCCGGCGCGTTACGTGAAATCACGCAAGCCCGCCTGCTGCACCAGCGGATAGGTGACGTCGCGGAACTCGCGCATGCCTTGCTCGAAGCGCGGCCACGCGAGCAGCACGCCGTCGAGGCCGGCACGCGACAGCGCCAGCAGTCCGTCGACGATCTGCTCCTTCGTGCCGATCAGCGGAAATCCGCCCCAGCCGGCGATGAACGCCTCCTGGTAGGCCTTGAGCTTCTCCGCCGCGATCGTGCGCGCATTGATCTCGAGCGAGAACGTCTCGATCATGTTGCCAGCCGCGGCCCAGTCGCCCTTCTCGTGCACGTAGTAGCGATAGAAGTCGCGCGCCGCTTGTTCGGTCTCGCCCTGCACGATGTTGGCAACCGTCCACACCCGGACCTCACGGCCGTACTCGCGCGCGAGCCGGTGGTAGGCCTGAACATGGGCGTGGCACTCCTCCAGCCCGCCGGTGCGGATGACGGTGAAGACGAGGTCGGCGTGTTTGGTCGCGAAGTGGCGACCGCGCTCGGAGGCGCCCGCGCTCATCACCGCGGGATACGGGCTTTGGATCGGCTTGGGCTGGAGGTAGCCCTTCGTGATCTTATAGAACCGCCCCTCGTGGTCGAAAGCCTCGTCCTCGGTCCATAGCCGCTTGACGATAGCCAGCCATTCCTCGGCGCAGGCGTAGCGGTCCGCGTGTCCCATCATCGGTGTGCCGAACATGTCGATCTCCGGCTGGTTCCAGCCGGTGACGATGTTGAGCGTGTAGCGGCCGCCGGAAATATGGTCGATCACCGTGGACTGTTTGGCGGCGACGATCGGGTGATTGAGGGAAATGTGGGAGGTGGCGAAGACCCCCGGCCCGGCGGTCGAGGCCGCGATGCCCGCGGCCCAGGTGTAGGCCTCGAAGCCGGCACCCTGCGGATTGGTGGCGCCGCCGAAGCCGTGCCAGCGGGCGACCGGCACGAGCGCCTCGAACCCCATTTCGTCGGCCAGCTCGGCGAGCGCGACCGTATTCGGCCAGGAGATGTCGAGCCGGCCGTCGAGGTCGGACATCACGCAGCCGCTGTCGAGGTTGGTCTGGAATGTCCCGAGCTTCAGCTTTCGGCTGCTCAACGCCGGATTGGTCTCGCGCCGATCCTTCTGCCGGCTGGCGCTGGGGCGCATCGGCGTCCTATCCCGTCATAGCGGCCTTGATGGCGGCGACGTCGCCGCCGGCCTTTGCCGCTGCGATGATCTTGGCTTCACGTGCCGCCAGCGCGTCGAGCGCCGCGCGCATGGCGTCGACCTTGTCGACCGGGATTACGACCGCGCCGTGGCGGTCGGCATGCACGAGATCGCCGCTCCTGACCGCCATGCCCTGCACGTTCACTTCTATCCCGAAATCCACGACATGGACATAGGCGTGCGACGGCACGATCGAGCCGGCCAGCATCTGGAAGCCGGGAGCGATCATCGGGATGTCTCGGACCGAGCCGTTTGTCACCACCCCGAGGCAGCCGAGCGCCTTGTGCACATTCGATTGCACCTCGCCCCAGAACGCGCCGTAACCCGCATGCTCGCCGTCGAGGTCCTCCATCACCATGATGCTGGGCCGCGGCTCTCCGCCGACATAGTCGAGATAATCGAGTCGTCTCTGCATATAGCCGGCTTGGCCGAGCGGGACTGCGTCCTTGGCCTTGAACGTCACCGTCCTAGCGAAGCCGACGATCGGCGGCAGGTCGGGGAACGGGCAATGCAGATGCTTGACGGTATAGCCCGCGCCGCGCCGCGCGGGCGCGACGATCTCGATCAGGTTGCACACGGTGGGCGTATCGATCGATTGCAGAAAATCGAACTGGCCTTGGGTCGGCGCCGTCATTCATATCCCCCTTGGATTGCTGCTGAGGCTCGATAATTCCGAAACTCTAAGCCGCCGCGCCGCGATAGGCGAGCGCCGCCACCACGGCCATGGCCGCCAGCACGGCGAGCACCATCGCGATCGCGCCCGACCATCCCGCCTGTTCCCAGGCGAGCCCCGGCAGGAAGGCGCCCATGCTGCCGCCGACATAGAACGCGGTCACGTAGAGACCGACCGCCGACGAGCGGCCCTCCTGCGCGGTCGCGGTGACATAGCCGGTCGCGATGGTCTGGCACAACATGCCGCAAACCGCGCAGAGAACGAGGCCGACCAGGATCGCCGCGACCGGGGGCGCAAGCGTGAGCAGCGCGCCGCAAGCCCACGCGGCAAGTACCGCGAGGATGAAGCGCCGGCGGCCGAGCATCGCCATCATCCAACCCGTCGCCGGCGCGACCACGGTGCCGGCGAGATAGGTGACGAAAATCGCGCCCAGCAGGGTGGATGAAAAGTTGTAGGGCGGGGCGGCGAGATGGAAGCTCACATAGGTGAACACCGCGATGAAGTTGAAGAGAACGCCGAAGCCGATCGCGTAGGTGGCGACGAGCTGCGGATTGCGCAGATGCTGCAGCATGTGGCGCGCCGAAGCGGCGAGGCCTTCCGAGCGGACGAAGCCCTTTTCCCGCGGCAGCAGCAGCGCGAGCAGGACCGCGCCAAGAAACGAGAGGCCGGCGAGCACAAGGAACGCGCCGCGCCAGCCGATGAGATCGCCGAGCACGCCGGGAACGAATCGGCCGCAGAATCCGCCGAGGCTCGAGCCCGCGATATAGACGCCGGCCACGCCCGCCACCTCGGCCGATGGCCACTCGTCGCCGATATAGGCGACGGTAACGGCGAAGATCGGCGGCAGCAACAAGCCCTGAACGAACCGCCAGGCAATGAGCTCCGGCACGTTCGCCGCGAATGCCGCCCCTGCCATCGGCACCACCACCGCCAGCATCGCCGCGGTGATGACGCGCTTTCGCCCGAGCATGTCGGCAACCGCGCCGGTGAATGGCGCGGTCAAGGCGATGGCAAGCGCGCTCGCGGTCATGATGGTGCTGATCTCGGCCGCGCCGACGTCGAATTCGCGCGCGAGCGCCGGCAACAGCGCCTGCGGCGAGTAGAGGTTGAGGAAGGCGCAGAAGCCGGCTATGGCGACGGCGACCTTGCGGGGTTCGAGTCGCATGGAGTGCAGTCTAGCCTGTTGCGAACCGCTGGACGTTGTCGCGGTCACTCGAGG
>JBAUOM010000488.1:0-31114 GCA_049579765.1 Xanthobacteraceae bacterium | reverse complement strand
GCATCGCCTCGGGTTACGCGACCCTCGGCCAAGTCGGCTTCGAGCATCGGCGCGAATACACGGCGATCGGCAGCGTCATCAACCTCGCCTCGCGGCTGTGCGGCGAGGCGAAGTCGGGGCAAATCGTGATCAGCCAACGGGTGTTCGGCGCCGTCGAGCAATATGTCGAAAGCTCGCATATCGGCCAGCTCAGCCTGAAGGGCTTCAACCGGCCGATCGACGCTTACGAAGTGATGAGCTGGCAGCCGCGGTCGTCGGCACAGAATTCGTCTGTGGCGACCCTTCCTGCCGGAACGCCCGAAAGGGGATCATGAGCGCGCATTCGAAGCCGTTGCCACGTGGCCAGGAGGCGATGGCGGCTCCCACAAGCCCGGCTTGCCGGGTGGCCGTGTTGGCGCGCCGGGCGGCGGCTGTGGCCATTGCGGCGGCCGCCGCGTGTTCCGGCTTCCAGTTGCAAGCGGCCGCCGCCGAGCGCGATGCCGCGTCCTCAGAACTGGCGGTGACGGTGGTGCCGGCGAAGAACATGTGTTTCGCCGATACGTTGCCGGTGAGCGGCGTACTCGTTCCGAGAAACGAAATTCTCGTGCGGCCGGAGCGCGAGGGACTGCAGGTCACCCAGGTGCTCGTGGAGCCCGGTGACACCATTGTTTCCGGGCAAGTCCTGGCGCGGCTCGCACCTCCAGAAGGACAAGAAGGCACCGGGGGCGCGATTGCGGTACGGGCGCCGGCGGCCGGGATCATTATCTCCTCCTCCGCCGTCGTAGGCAGCACGGCATCCGCGAGGGGGGAGCCCCTGTTCCGTATCGCGGGCCGGGGCGAGATGGAGCTTTTGGCCGAAACTCCGGTCAGGTCGCTGGCCAGGCTCGCGGTGGATCAACCAGCAAAGGTCGAGATCGTCGGAATCAGCGAATTGGCCGGCAAGGTGCGGCTGTTCTCAACGGCCGTCAATCCGACGACGCAGCTCGGCCAAGTCCATATCTTCGTCGGGAGCGATCCGCGATTGCGCGTGGGTGCGTTCGGCCGCGCAACGATCCACATCGGCCGGCGTTGCGGCCCAGCAATCCCGCTGTCGTCGGTGCTGTACGGACCCGGGGGCGCCGTCGTCCAGGTTGTGCGCGATGGCCGGATCGAAACGCGGCGCGTCGTCGTCGGCTTGCTCTCTCAAGGTCAGGCGGAAATTCGGGAAGGCCTCGCCGAAGGCGAGATGGTGGTGACCCGTGCCGGAGCATTCGTGCGGGATGGCGACCGCGTCCGGGCCGTGACCAGCGAGGCCCCGGCCCGGTGATACCGCGGGGACCTGCCCGGATATCGGACCCGTGCCGGAGCGCTTCGCGGCCCGTGCATCGCGCTGCTCACAAATCCGCTTCACGCTCGATCGCGGCCAGGTTGTCCAGGCAATAGTAGCCGGCGAGACGGCTGACCAGGGAGCGGCCGGCCCAGTCCTTCAGGATGCGACTGACATTTTCCCGCGCGATGCCGGCCATTGCCGCGAGGTCGCTTTGCGTGACTTTTTGGCGCACCAGGATGCGTCCGCCGGGCACGTCCTGCCCGAACGCCTCCGCGAGGCTCAGCAAGGCGCGGGCGACGCGTCCCTTCACGGAGAGAAAGCTCGTTGCCGTCAAGGCATCGTTGGTATCGCGCAGCCGGCGTGCCAGCAGGATCATGACGTGACGGTAGAGCTGCGGGTCGGAGCGGCCGAAGTCATCGAAGGTGGCGCGGCTGATGAAGCTCAGCTTGGACTCGCGCAGGGCGCTGACCGAAGCGGAGCGCGGCGCCCCGTCGATCATCGACAGCTCGCCCACAATGGACCCCGGTCCAAGAATGGCGAGGATGCGCTCACCGCCCGCCGGCGCGACGATATTGGCCTTCAGCAAGCCCTCCTCGATTCGATAGCAGCCGTCGCCCTCATCGCCGGCAAGAAACAACATCTGACCCGCAGCAAGCGACACGGTGCGCGCTTTCGCGAACAAGGCGCGCGACAGCTCCGCGGGGAGCGCGGCGAGCAGGTTATCGGGCGCCAAGCCAGGTTTCGCCATTGCACATGCCATTGCTGAGCGAGCCAAAAAGGCCGCTGCGGCCCACCATCTTATACTGCAAAAAACCGTCCGGTCGAATTGCCCTTGGGGATGCAGGCGCAACCCGCCGTGCCGCCGGGCGCGGCGACGCCTGAAGCAAAAGCGCATTCCCGTGACGACGATCACATCGCCAGACCACGGTTCCTCTAATGTCGGCCCACTGATCGGGCGGTAGTCGCCCGGTCCGAACAAAAAAGACAGGAGAAACTCATGTTCGCGAAGTCCAAGAAGATCATCACCGTGGCGGTGGCGGCCGCTGCACTCGCTGCTGCATCGCTTGCGGCAACCGGCGACGCGGTCGCCAAGAATGGTGGTGGTGGCGGTGGCAAAGGGGGGCACGGCTGGCATGGCGGTTTCAGAAGCAGCATCGTCGTGATCGACAACGGCTGCTGGCGGTGGGTCCCCGGTTACGGCAGGGTTTGGGTCTGCAATTACTAAAAAATATCACCGCGTGTTGGGAGCCCTGGACTCGCGCAGAGAGTCCGGGGCTCCTCGCTTTGCGATCGGGCACGGGCGAGCCGGAGCCGCGACCGTGCTCCTCCAGCGATCCCTTGCCGGATCGCTGGCTTCGCAACCAGCCGCGTTGCGCGCAATCCCGGGCCGAGGAATGACGAGCAACGCTAATGCGCCAGCAGGACGGGGACGGCGGCTTGCTCCATGACATACCTGGTGACGCCGCCGAAAAAGAACTGCCGGTAGTGGCCATGCGTATAGGCGCCCATCACGACCAGGCCCGCCCGGCGCGTGCTCGCTTGCGCCAGCAGGCTCACGCCGACGGGACGCGAGTCCTCGAGCGAAATCCGCTGCGCAGTGATTCCATGCAATCGCAAATAACCGAGCAGCTCCTCGGCGTCGGTTCGGTGCTTATGCTCGGGAGCGACAAAGACGTCGACGCCGCCCCCGCACTCGGCGAGAAACGGCAAGGAGAATCCGACTGCCCGCGCGGCCTCGAGGCTGCCGTTCCAAGCTATGAGCGGGCGATGGAACAGGTTCGTGGCCGCCCCGCCCGGCACCATCAGCACCGGCCGGCCGGTATCGAACAGGGCGGTTTCCAGCGCCATCAACGACGAGCTGGCGGAGTGCTGGCTCGGCCGCGCGACGACGATCAGGTCGCTGACGCGGCCTAGACGTGCGACGACATCGCTCTCGTATCCGACGATTTCCCGCCATAGCGTCGAGGGCTCCGACATCTCCACCCCCGCTTCACGCACCGGCAAGCCGCATCGTGCCTGCCACGCCTCGAAATGGGCGCGCGCCCGCGTTGCGGCCTCCGCGACAACTCCCTCGACCGGGGTATCGAGAAAACGATCGCCGTGGCGCTCGTCCCCCGCCCCTACCGACACCCCGCGGACGTCGAACCGCACGTGAAGGACATCGATATGGGCGACGAAACATTGCGCAACAGCCAATGCATGCTCCAGCACCGTCGGATCCGTCTCCGCTCCGTCGACGCAGGCTACGATTTGCCTGATGCTTGCATGCCGCCGGGACGCGGCGTCGCCGGCTCGCCAACGATCGGTTCGATGTGTCATTGAAGCCACGATTGCTCCTCTGAACGGTCGCGAAAGGCACGACTCCAAGTTACGAACAATCGCTCCCCGACGCGCCTTGACATGGATCAAGCGCCGCCTTTGCCCGGGCGGAGGATTTGAAGCCGGAAACGTATGCGGATCAACGGGCGCAGCCGTAGGCCGCAGCCCGCAATCGGCGGCGCATCCGCAATCGCCACGCGGGCAGGACGCCGCCGGCGCGGGGTGGGAATCAGACGCGGGCGCACGATGGTTTAGGCAGCACAGATGCTGTAATGATCTGCCAGCATGAGCGCTGCGCGCCCGGGCGCATCGCATATAGCCGACGAGGAATTCGACGTGGATGCCATCACCAAGCCGAAGCGGAAAGCAACGGTAAGCCGGCCCTATCCCGACCTGCACGATCACGTGCGCGCGCTCGACGCGGCCGGGCTCTTGGTCAAGGTCGACCGGGCGATCAACAAGGACACGGAAATGCACCCGTTGGTGCGGTGGCAATTCCGGGGCGGCATCGCGGAGAAGGACCGTAAGGCCTTCCTGTTCACCAACGTCGTCGACAGCAAGGGCCGCAAATACGACATTCCCGTGCTGGTCGGCGGGCTCGCTGCCAATCGTGAGATCTACCGCATCGGCATCGGTTGTCCATTCGAAGAAATCGAGGCGCGGTGGGTGGAGGCCGCGCAACACCCGCTGCCCCCACGCCTCGTCGACACCGGGCCATGCCACGAGGTCGTCATCACAGGCAAGGCGCTCGACAAGCCGGGCAACGGGCTCGACGGAATTCCGCTGCCGATCTCGACGCCGGGTTGGGACATCGCGCCCTATGCGACGCTGTCGCAGTACATCACCAAGGACCCCGACACCGGCGTGCAGAACATGGGCAATTACCGCGGGCAGGTGAAGGCGCGGCGGCGGCTCGGCATGAACCCGTCGCTCGAACTGCGCCCCGGCATCTACAACCACTGGGAAAAGCTGCGCGCGCGCGGCTTCAAGAAGCTGCCCTGCGCGGTGGTGCTGGGAGCACCGCCCTGCATCACGTTCGCTTCGGTGCAGAAGCTGCCGGAGACGCTGGACGAGCTTCACGTCGCTGGTGCGCTGGTCGGCGCGCCGATCGACGTGGTTAAGGCCAAGACCGTCGATCTCCTGGTTCCGGCCGAGGCCGAGATCGTGATCGAGGGATTCATCGATACCGAATATCTAGAGCCCGAGGCGCCGTTCGGCGAGTCGCACGGCCATGTCAACCTCCAGGAGTTCAACGCCTACATGGAGGTGACCGCCATCACCCGCCGGCGCGACGCCATCCTGACCTCCATCATCTCGCAGGTGACTCCGAGCGAATCGAGCCTGATCAAGCGCATCGGCATGGAGCCGCTGTTTCTCAACCATCTGCGCAATGCGCTCGGCATCAAGGGGATCAAGCGCGTGTCGATGCACGAGCCGCTGACCAACATCCGCAAGGTGATCGTGTTGATCGTCGAGCGCGAGATGCCGGCGACCGAGATCTGGCGGGCTCTCTACGGCGCCGCCGTATTGCATCGCGCCGCCGGCAAATACGTCATTGCCGTCAACGACGACATCGATCCAGATAATGCGGACGCGATCCTGTGGGCGATGTCCTATCGCGCCAATCCCACACTCGATTTGCACATTCTGCCGCATCGCGATCAGGGTCACGGCCCGCGCAGCAAGCGCAACGACGGCCAGGATGCCTCCGTGCTCATCGACGCCACCCTCAAAGAGGCCTTTCCGCCGGTCTCGCTCCCAAAGCGGCCATACATGGAGCGGGCCAAGACCATCTGGGAGGAACTCGGACTGCCCAAGCTCAAACCCGAGCCGCCGTGGTTCGGCTATTCGCTGGGAGAATGGTCACCCGCATTCGACGCGGCCGCCGAGCAGGCAACACGCGGCGACTATTTCGAGATCGGGAAGGAGTTGGAGAAGCGCCGGCGCAAGGACGTCCGCATGAATACCGAGGTGCGCAACGTTCGCGAGCGGACAACGAAGAGGCGCCCGCGGCGAGGAGGCTGAGCGGAAAGCCCGATCTCGAACCGAATCGGCCCTTGCAATAGCCGGACGGGTATCAGCGCCGGAGCGTCTTGAGATAAGCCATCACGTCTTCGACCTGGTCCGGCTCGAGCCGAAACCGCGGCATGACCGGATGGATGCCCTCGGCCAAGGGCCGCTGCAGGTCCGCCACCGGATACCTCAGATAAAGCGCGCGCAACGGTGGCGCCATCGCGTGCGGGTTCGGGCTGGCTTGGTCGATGGCGTGGCATTGTGCGCAACGCATCCGTACGAATCGGAACCCTCTTCGCGCCGCCGGTGTTTGAAGGACGGCAAGGTCGGCCGGCGATGGCGCAACGGCACCAGCGGACGGCGATCGTGCAACCGCAGGCGCAGGATCGGACGACGATTGTGCGATGGCAGGACCGGCCAGCCACAGAGGCATGCTCCAGCCGGATTCGAGCTCTGCTGCCTGGCGCGACGCTCACATTGATCCATCTCAACGACGGCACGTGCTATCGGCCGTGATAGTGCCGTGACGCCGGCTTCATGCCGTTGCCCGTTGGGTCGCGGGCTGCGCCGACCGCATGGTCTCGTCACATGTCCGATGCCGCCTTCGATCGGTTCTGGTGCCAGCCGACACAAGTACTGCTCGATCGCCTGGCAACGCGGCCGGCGGGGCTGTCGCGCACCGAGGCCGAGGATCGTCTGCTGCGCTACGGTCCCAATACCGTGGCCGATGCGCCACGCCTCGACATCTTTCGCAATATCGCCCGGCGATTTGCCGAGCCGCTGGTCGCGATCCTGCTGGTTGCCGCCGCGGTATCCGGCGCGACCGGCGATCTCGGCAGTTTCGGCATCATCGTTACCGTCGTCGTTCTCTCGATCACGCTCGACCTTGTTCAGGAGCACCGGGCCGAACGCACGGCCGAATCGCTCAAGCGCTCCGTCGCAGTGCATGCAGACGTCCGCCGCAACGGCGCCGTCATCGCCGTCCCGGTCGATCGTCTGGTGCCCGGCGACGTGGTCGAGCTCAGAGCCGGCGACCTCGTTCCAGCCGACGGAATCGTTCTGGAAGGCCGCGGCGCCCATGCCAATGAAGCGTTGATGACGGGGGAGCCCTATCCGGTCGACAAGCATCCCGGACCCTGCGACGCGACCACGCCGCATGAAGCGTTCAATGCCCTGTTTGCCGGGACCTCGATTGTCGGCGGGGAGGCGATCATGCTCGTGGTGGCTACCGGGAAGGCGACCCGCTTCGGCGCCATTGCGGCGGCGCTCGCCGCGCGCGCGCCGCCGACGGCGTTCCAGCGCAGCATCCATCGTCTCGGCCTCATGATCCTCAGGCTGACGATCTTTCTCACGCTGTTCGTCCTTCTGATGAATCTGGCATTTGCCAGGCCGGTAATCGAATCCTTCCTGTTCGCAGTTGCGCTGGCAGTGGGGCTGACGCCTGAGCTCTTGCCAATGATCATAACCGTCACGCTCGCGCGCGGGGCAATGCGCATGGCGCAGAAGCGCGTCGTCGTCAAGAAGCTCGCAGCGATCCACGACCTCGGAGCCATGGACGTGCTGTGCACCGACAAGACCGGCACGTTGACCGAGGCGCGCATCGCGCTGCTGCGGCACCCTGGTCTGGACCGCGCGGATAGCGAACGGGTCCTGATGCTCGCGGCCCTGAATAGCCGCTTCGAGACCGGCATCCGCAGTCCACTGGACGAAGCCATCGCAGCGCGTTCGGCAAAGCTCCCGCTCGAGGGTTGGCGCAGGATCGACGAACTGCCCTTCGACTTCCAGCGCCGGCGGATCTCGATGCTGGTCGACAGCGACCAAGCGCGTCTGCTTATTGTGAAGGGAGCACCGGAAGAGATCATCGCCCGCGCCGGGTCGGTGGACAACGGCGACGGGCGAATCGCGCCGATCGACGCGCCCATGCGCGCGACGCTGCGAGAGATCGAGCGCGACGAAGCGGCGCAAGGCAACCGCGTACTGGCGGTGGCCTGGAAGGCGATGCCGCCGGAGCGCACGCAATTGCAGCCTGACGACGAGTGCGATCTCGTCGTCGCCGGCTTCTGCGTCTTCGTCGATCCGCCCAAGCCCGATGCTGCCGAAGCCGTCGCGCGTTTGGCGAGCTCCGGCGTGCGCATCAAGATTCTATCGGGCGATGGCGCCGCGGTGGTTCGGCATGTCTCCGACGCGCTCGGCTTGCCGGCGCGAGGATCGATCACCGGCGCCGAGGTCGCGGACCTCACCGACGCCGCGCTCGCCGCCTGCGTCGAAGATATCGACCTCTATGCCCGGCTCTCGCCCGACCAGAAAACCCGGGTGGTGCTGGCGCTGCGGCAGCGCGGTCACACCGTGGGATTTCTTGGCGACGGCGTCAACGATGCGCCGGCCATCCATGCGGCGGACGTCGGCCTCTCCGTCGAGGGGGCGACCGACGTCGCACGCGAGGCGGCCGACATGATCATGCTGGAGCGCAATCTCGACGTCCTGGCCGACGGCGTGGAGGAAGGCCGGCGCACGTTCGCCAATATCCTCAAATACGTGCGCATGGCAACGAGCTCGAATTTCGGCAACATGCTCTCGATGGCGGCGGCGTCGATCTTCTTGCCGTTCTTGCCGCTCACTCCTATCCAGGTCCTCCTGAACAACCTGATCTACGATTTCTCGGAGGTCGGCATTCCGTTCGACCGCGTCGAGGCGTCCGAGATTGCGCGCCCGCGTGCATGGGACATGGGCGAAATCCTGCGCTTTACCGCGGTGATGGGCGGGTTGTCGTCGCTATTCGACCTGGCGGCATTCGCCATTCTGCTGTTCGCCTTCCACGCTGCTCCGGATCTGTTTCGCACGGCGTGGTTCCTCGAATCGGTCGCGACGCAAATCCTCGTCATATTCGTCATTCGAACGCGTGCGCGGGCCTGGAGGGGTCGCCCCCACCCCGCGCTGATCGCGAGCTCGCTTGCCGCGCTCGCCGCCGCTCCCTTTCTCGTCCTCTCGCCGGTCGCCGCCTCGCTGGGCTTCGTCCCGGTGCCACATGGGCTTGCCGTCACCATCGCCGTCATCGTGCTGGCCTATCTGGCATGCGCGGAACTCGCCAAGCGCCGGGCCAACCGCCCGACACCAGCGGAACTTCGCGGTGCCCCGAAACCGGGCGTACCGGCACATTTGATCTAGGTCATGGCAGCCCTTGGAGCGCGCTGTAGCAAAGGAGGCACCACCGGAGACTGCAAGGCATGTCCTACGCGACGCTGATGGTGCACGTCGATCTGGACGGGGAACTGGGGGGACGCGTCAAAATCGCCGCCGATCTCGCGGAGCGTTTCCGCGCGCACTTGATCGGCGTGGCCGGCTGGGCGCCGATGTCGGTCTTTCTCGCCGACGAGGCGCGCAACGACCCGGCGACGTCGGAAACCCACCTGCAGGATATGCGCTCGCTGCTCGACCGCAAGGGAGCGGAATTCCGCGCGGCCGTCGGTATGGCGCACCCGCAGGCGGAATGGCGCTCGGTGTTGGACTACCCGACCGAGGTCGTTGCACGCGAGGCCCGCGCAGCAGACCTCGTGGTCATCGGCAACGTCCGGGAGAACAAGGACCCGTTCCGCGCGCTGGACCCCGGCCAATTCCTCATCAAGGTCGGCCGGCCGGTGCTGGTCGTGCCCACGGGCGTGGCATCACTGGTCCCCAGACGGGTCGCGATCGCCTGGAAGGATACCCGCGAGGCCCGTCGCGCCGTCCGCGATGCGCTGCCGCTCCTGCGGCAGGCCGAGAATGTGATGGTCGTGGAGGTGGTGGACGAAGGAAGCGTCGACGAGGCCACGCATCACGTCAAGGATATCGCCAACTATCTTGCGCGACATGGCATCGAGATCGTGGCCGAGCGGGTGCGACCCGCCGACGTTACCGCTGCGGGTTCGCTCCTGCGGATGATTGAGGATGCAAACATCGACCTGATGGTCACCGGCGCCTATGGACACTCGCGACTGGGTGAATGGGCCTTCGGCGGTGTCACCCGCGATTTGGTGGCCGAAAGCCCAATTTGTTGCCTGTTCTCGCACTGAGACCTCAAGAGAAAACCATGTCGTACGCGGCTCTCATGGTGCATTTCGACGCAAGCCGACATTCGCACGGCCGTCTGCGCCTCGCCGTCAACCTGGCCGATCGCTTTCAGGCGGCCCTGATCGGAATCGCCGGCCGCTTGTACCTGCCGTCGTTTCTCGCCGACGATCAGGGAGCCGGCCACGACAAGCACGATGCGGAGCGGCAAGAGACGATGCACCTTCTGGCCGACATTGGAACGAGATTTCGTGCCGAGGCCGGGCCGCTCAAGAGCGTGGAGTGGCGCGGCTTGCTCGATTACGTCAACCGGCTGGTTCCGCAGGAGGCGAGAGCGGCCGACCTCGTCATCATCGGCCGCCCGGAAGGTCCGACCGATCCTTATTACGCGCTCGATCCCGGCGTCACCATTCTCCGTGCCGGGCGACCAGTCTTGCTGGTGCCGGACGGAATCGATTCGCTCGACGCGCGACGCGTGGTCGTAGCCTGGAAAGACAACCGCGAATCGCGCCGTGCCGTTCAAGACGCCCTGCCGTTTCTCCGGGACGCAAGAGACGTGATGATCGTCGAGGTCTGCGAACACGGAACCGAGATGCAGAGCCAAAGGCACATCGATGACGTGACCGACTATCTGACACGGCACAAGGTCAACGTGGCAGCCAAGGCCTATCTCCACACCGAGCGATCCGTCGCCGACGAAATTCTGCGATTCTCCGCAGGCGAAAAGGCCGATCTGCTCGTTGCCGGAGGCTACGGACGGAGCCGTTTGGGCGAATGGATGTTCGGAGGCGTCACGCGCGCCTTGCTGGCGGACAGTTCTCTGTGCTGCCTGTTCTCGCACTGAGGTGGGAACGACGCGGCGGTCCATGAGTGAGAGTTCGCTCTTGAACGCCCTGCGTGCGGCGGATGAGCCCGGGTGACGCAAGGGGGGTGGAACAATGTATCGATTTCTCGCATGCACGGTCGGTCAATACATGACCCGCACGGTCATAACCGTCACTCGCCAAGCCACCCTGCATGAGCTGGCGGCATTGTTCGAGAGACATGATTTCAATTCGTTCCCGGTCGTGGAAGATGAAACGATGCTGGGCATCGTTACCAAGTTCGATTTCCTCCGCGCGTTCGCCTTCACCACCGGCCAGATGGTGCCCCACTATGGCGAGCTGATGCGACGGCCGGTCGGAGACGTCATGACCGAAGCTGTCGTGCATCTGGAGCCGGACGCGCCGTTGACCCGTGTTCTCCAACTCATGGTGAGCATCAGAGCGCGCAGCTTTCCGGTCCTGAGCCCCGAACGCCGATTGGTGGGGATGATCTCTCGTGAGGATGTCATGAGAGCGCTCGGAGAGACGACACAGCAACCCCCATAGGCCACGCTATGAAAAGCATCGAATACGCTGAGGAGCAAATTTGCCGGCCGGCGGCACTGGCTCACTCCTGCAGAACGTAGGCGCCCGGGGCATCGCTGAGCGCTGCAAAGGCTGCGGCGGCAGCGCCGACACCGGGAGGAGCGACGGGCTCGCCGGAGCGCGCGTCGAGCCAGGCTGCCCATTGCGGCCACCAGGAGCCTTGCTTCTGCGGCGCTTGAGCCAGCCAAGTCGCCGGGTCGACATAGTGGGCGCTGGCCGTCGTGGTCATAACCTGGAAGCGGCGGCCGCCGCGACCGGGCTCGGAAATGATGCCGGCATTGTGGCCGCCGGTCGTGAGCAGGTACGTCACTTCGGTGTCGGTCAGGAGATGGATCTTGTAGGTCGAACGCCATGGCGCGACGTGATCCCGCTCTGTTCCCACGGCGAAGATCGGCACCCGGATATCGGTCAGCGCCACCGGCTTCCCGGCGGCCTCGAAGCGGCCTTCGGCGAGATCGTTGTCGAGAAACAGACGGCGCAGATACTGCGAGTGCATGCGGTAAGGCATGCGCGTTGCATCGGCATTCCACGCCATCAGGTCAATCATCGGCTCGCGCTCGCCCATCAGGTAGTTGCGGATCATGTACGACCAGACCAGGTCGTTCGAACGCAGCATCTGGAATGCCCCCGCCATTTGTCGCGTGTCGAGAAAACCCTGCTCCCACATCATGTCGTCGAGAAAAGCGAGCTGGCCCTCGTCCATGAAGAGCATCAACTCCCCCGCCTCGGTGAAGTCCGTCTGCGCGGCGAGCATGGTCAGCGACTTTAGCCGCTCGTCGCCGTCGCGTGCCATGGCTGCCGCCGCGATCGCCAGCAGCGTGCCGCCGAGACAGTAGCCGACGGCATGGACTTTCCGATCCGGAACGACGGCCGCCACCGTATCGAGCGCCGCGATCGGGCCGAGCGTCCGGTAGTCCTCCATGTCGAGATCGCGATCCTCCGGGCTGGGATTCTTCCAGGAGATCATGAAGACCGTGAAGCCTTGCTGCGTGAGATACTTTACCAGCGAGTTGTGCGGCGAGAGATCGAGGATGTAGTATTTCATGATCCAGGCCGGCACGATCAGGATCGGCTCCGGCCGCACCTGGTCGGTGGTGGGCGCGTATTGGATGAGCTCGATCAGCCGGTTGCGAAAGATCACTTTGCCGGGAGTGACCGCGACGTCGCGGCCGACCACGAAATTCTCGGTACCGATGGGCTTCTTCCCGCTGATGCTGCGCTCCCAGTCTTCGATCAGGTTCTGCAGGCCACTCGCGAGATTCATGCCACCCTTCTTGAGGGTGTGCTGCAGAACTTCCGGATTGGTCGGGATGAAGTTCGACGGCGAGAACATGTCGAGGAGCTGGCGCGATGTGAACTCGACCATGTTCTCGAGCTGCCTGGTCACTCCGCGAACGCCTGTGGTCGCGTTGTGCCACCACTGTTGATTGAGCAGGAAGGCTTGGTAGATGACATTGTACGGCCATTTCTGCCAATCCTCGCCGACGAAGCGCCTGTCCTGCGGCAGTGGCTCGATACAGCATGGCGCCTCGTGACCCGCCAGTGCGTAGCGCGTTGCATAGCTGGCGAAGCGAACGGCCTTCCTGGCCGCCTTGTCCACGAGTTGCAATCGCTTGTCCGGCGCGTAGGTGAGATGCGTGGCCCAGTCCAGATAGGCGTGGGCCAGCGCCGCCGGCGATAGGCCTGCGGTGAAGCGCGCGACGGCGGCGTGCAGCGAGCGGTCGGTGATGTCGGCCAGCGCCGTTACGGCAAAGGAGTCGCGGTCATCGATCCGGCCCGCCGGGCTCCGTCGCGTCGACGGATCACGATCAACAGGCGCCTCGCCCGCCGCGAGCAAGAGTTCCGAAACCGTGCCTGCCCGCCGGTGGATTCTGTCCGGTGCGAGCTTGCTCGAAATCGCAACTGCCTCGGCGGTGCGGATTGCGGCCATGGGACCAGTTCCTCTTGCGTCAACCCATATCGGCTAGTTCAGCCATCTGCCGGCGGCCATGATCTACATCAAAGCTCGGTGCTCGATGCCAACCGCCCGGCGCAACTTGCTTCGAGGCCACAAAAGGCTTGATTTTCCCGCTCCCGAGCCCCATTTGCGCGGGGAGGAGCCAGCGCAGGCGCCCTGAGGCGCTGGCCAGCACACGGACGCTGGATTTTCCAAATTTTCCGACCGGCGCTGACCCAACCCCCTTGCTCGAAGGCAAGGACAAGGAACGGCCGCGGTTTGCTGCGGCCGGCGTTTCCAGATTCATACCCGGTCCGCGTTCGGCGGCGGGTGTGGCGCAGTTTAGAGACGGGTGTCATTCAATGGCTTTGGAGATGGATGGGCAGCTTCGGGAGGAACGCGGAGGCTCCGTGCTCGAACGCCAGGACATAGTGATTGATCTGTTCGACCCACAGTCGGCGGTCGCGGGCGATGACGCGCCGGTACTGGAAAGGACGGGAGGCAAGACGCGCAGCGGCACCGCTCCGAGCCGAGAAACGAGCTTCTCGCGCGACCTGATCGACACTTACCTCCGCCAGATGGGGGCTGGCGAGCTTCTCTCCCGTGAGGACGAGGTCGCGCTGGCCAAGCGGATCGAGGCTGCTCAGTCGGCCATCCTGCAAAGCCTCTGCAGCTTTCCCATGCTCGTCGAGCGTATCACGCAGTGGAGCGGTGACGTGCGTTCGGGCCGCCTGCGTGCGCGCGACCTGATCGACCTCTCGATGTATCTGGACACGGTCCGCGGCGCGGAGGAGATCGCGGGGCCAAGCCCCGTCAATCCGATTCACGTCGCGGCCGGCAATCTGGGCGATCCGGCGACTGGAGGAATTCGGGCCGAAGAGGACGTCGATGTCGCCGCAGAGCGGGAGGCCGGCATACTGGCTGGGATCGTGGCTCGCATCGACAGCGTTTGCACGCTCGCTGGCGAGATCAAATCCCTGAGCCGAAAGCGCGTCGCCGCGCTGAGCCGCGGTCGCGATCTTTCCAAGCGCGCTCGAATCGAGTTGCAGCGGCTATTGTCTGGCTTCGCCAGCGGGATGGAGGGCCTGTGGCTCCACCCCGACCGGATTTCCGATCTGCTCGCGGACCTCGAGCGCGAGCAGAAAAACCTTCGGCACGCCGAACAGGAGCTCCTGCGGCTGGCGGGACGCTGCGGCATCGCCCGCCGCGACTTGCTCGACCGCTTTGTCGGCCATGAGCTCGATCCGGGTTGGGTCGGGCCCGCCGCAGCCACCGAGCCCGGCTGGCAGGCGCTCGCGCAACGGCATTCCGATCGGCTCGAAGCATTGCGCGACGAGCTTGTGGCCATCGCCGAGCGCGTGGCATTGCCGATTGCGGACTTCCGCCATGCGGCCGCCGAGGTCGGGCGAGCGCGGCGAGCACTGACGGAAGCGCGTGAAGAGATGGTGAGGGCTCACCTCCGGCTGGTCGTGTCGATCGCGAAGAAGTACCGCCGCCACGCGTCGCTCGACCTGCTCGACCTGATCCAGGAGGGCAATATGGGTCTCATGCACGCGGTGGAGAAATTCAACTACCGTCATGGCGTGAAGGTCTCGACCTATGCCGTCTGGTGGATTCGCCAATCCATCACTCGCGCCATCGCCGATCAAGGCCGCCTCATTCGCATCCCCGTTCACATGACGGAGACCGCGACCAAGGTCCTGCGCGAACGGCGCAAACTCTACCAGCGGCATGGACAAGAGGCAGCGCCCGTCGATATCGCCGCACGCGTCGGCATCCCGACCGCGCGCGTCGAGCAGGTGCTGTCGATGGTGCAGGAGCCGACATCGCTCGACCTTCCGATCGGCGAGGATGGCGACGCGACCTTGGGCGACCTGATCAAGGCGCCGGATGCGGTCGATCCGCACGCCGCGGTGGAGGCGAGCATGCTGGCGGAATTCGTCACCGAAGCGCTTGCCGAGCTGACGCCGCGCGAGCAGCGCATTCTGTGCATGCGCTTCGGGATCGGCGGCGCCGGCGAGCACACCCTCGAGGAGGTCGGCAAAGTGTTCGGCGTGACCCGCGAACGCATCCGTCAGATCGAAGCCAAGGCACTCGCCAAGCTGCGCGACCCCGATCGCGCGCGCAAGTTGATGACCTTTGCGGAGACTTGACCGGCTCTGCCTCGGCGGTTTCACCGCCGACGAAAGCTATGCGCGGAGTCCTCGCCGATCGTCGCCGTCCGGCTAGCGCCCGCTCGGCGGCGGCTGTTCTTCCTCCACCTTGAGCATGTCGAAGATCTCGGCCACAACGCCGTCCAGCGGACGGTGTTCCTTGCCGAGAACCTCGCCTCCCCCGTTGAGCCAGACGCGCGCCTCTTCCAGCTGAGCCACGGTTGGACGTAGGGCGAGGATCGCGACGGCGGTACTGTCGTCCATGTCGCCCAGGATTGCGTGCACGTCGCGGCCCGTGGCGTCTTGGCGATGGGCGGACTGCGCGGACTCAGGCTTCGCCATCTGGAACTCCGTTCTTGATCGCCGACATGGATAGCCGCAGGAACGGCGCACGCCTTGATATTTCTCAATTCCCGGCGACCGCTCGGCCCGTACCTGGACCGACCCATGTTTTCGAGGAATAGTCGAGGTCTTCGTGACGCCCAGGTGTCGGAATGAACGACCTCACGTCCGCGCTACTGACCGATCTCTATCAGCTCAACATGATCCAGGCGTACCTTGATCATGACAAGACGGCGACGGCGGTATTCGAATTCTTCGTCCGCAAGCTCCCGGCCCGGCGCAGCTTCCTCGTTGCGGCCGGGCTCGAACAGGCCCTCGCCTTCCTCGAGGACCTGCGTTTTTCGGTCGAGGAGATCGACTGGTTGGCGCGCACAGAGCGATTCGGAGAGAGGTTTCTCGCCTATCTTGCCGATCTTCGGTTCATCGGCGACGTGCATGCGATGCCGGAAGGGACGGTGTTCTTTGCCGACGAGCCGATCTTGCGGGTCACGGCGCCGCTGCCGCAAGCCCAACTCGCGGAGACGCGGCTCATCAACATCCTGCATTTCCAGTCGCTGATCGCCGCCAAGGCGGCGCGCATGATGCTCGCCGCGCCTGGCAAGCCGCTGGTCGATTTCGGTCTGCGCCGCGCGCACGGATCCGAGGCCGGCGTCATGGCTGCCCGCGCCAGCTACGTCGTGGGCTTTGCCGGCACCGCCACCGTGCTGGCCGGGAAACGGTTCGGGATACCCATCTTCGGGACCATGGCGCATTCGTTCATCCAGGCCTACGACGATGAAACCGCCGCGTTCGAGGACTTCGCGCAATCGCGCCCCGAGAACCTGACGCTTCTGATCGACACCTACGACACCGAGGACGCGGCGCGGAAGGTCGTGGCTCTTGCGCCGCGCCTCGAAGCGCGCGGGATCACGATCCGGAGCGTGCGCTTGGACAGTGGCGATCTCGTTGCATTGTCGAGACGCGTGCGTCGCATCCTCGACGAAGGTGGGTTGTGCGGCGTGGGGATCTTTGCAAGCGGCGGGCTCGATGAAGACGACCTCGCCGGGATGCTTCAGGCCGGGGCGCCGATCGATGGTTTCGGGATCGGCACGAGCTTGACGACGTCGTCCGACGCGCCGGCGTTGGACTGCGTCTACAAGCTTCAGGAATATGCCGGGCTGGCCCGACGCAAGCGCTCCATTGGCAAGGTGACGTGGCCGGGACGAAAGCAGGTCTGGCGGCGGTTCGGGCTGGATGGCCGAATGGCCGGTGATATCTTGTCGATCGAGGATGACGACCAGCCCGGCGAGCCGCTCATCCAATTGGTCATGCGCGACGGCCGCCGGGTCGGGCCCGCGCCGACGCTCACCGAGATCCGGACGCGCGCTGCCAGCGAGCTTGCGCGACTGCCGGAGAAGCTGCTCCGGCTCGAGCCGCAGGGGTCGTATCCGGTGCAGGTCGCTGACGCCCTGATGCGGTTGACGACCGAGGTCGACCGCCGCCTGACGCCGCATGAAGGGGTATCGACATGACCGAAGGCCTCGCGATCTGCGGCCAGGATGTCCTGTTGGTGGTCGACATCCAGAACGACTTCTGCCCCGAGGGCCGCCTCGCGGTTCCTCGCGGCGGCGAGATCGTACCCCTCGTCAATCGGCTGGCCACGCGGTTCGAGCATGTTGTGCTGACGCAGGATTGGCATCCGCCCGGCCATCTGTCGTTCGCCTCCGCACATCCCGGCCGCAAGCCGTATGAAACGATCGAGGCGTCCTACGGTCCGCAGATCCTCTGGCCCGATCATTGCGTGCAGGGAACGACCGGCGCCGAGTTTCGCCGGGATCTGCGGATCGCGCATGCGCAGTTGGTCCTGCGCAAAGGCTATCACCGCGACATCGACTCCTATTCGGCCTTCTACGAGAACGACCGCAAGACCCATACCGGGCTCGCCGGCTACCTGCGCGAGCGCGGGTTCACGCGCATGTTCCTGGTCGGGCTCGCGTTCGACTTTTGCGTTCGTTACTCGGCCGAGGACGCCCAGCACGAGGGCTTCGACGCCGTCGTGGTCGAAGACGCCTGTCGCGGGATCGATGTCGACGGCTCGATGCTCGCCACGAGCAAGCTTTTCGCTGAGGCCGGCGTTCGCTGCGTTTCCGCCGACCGTATCGGCTGATTCAAAGGCGCGCAGCGATGGAAAACTTCGCCTCCCTCTACTCCCACGAATTCGTGCGGATCGCGTCCTGTGTTCCGTGCACGAAGGTGGCGGATGTTTTCGGCAATCTTGCCGAGACGATCCGGCTGGCCAAAGCCGGCAACGCGGTCAAGGCCGCGGTCATGGTCTTCCCGGAGCTCGGCCTGTCGTCCTATGCGATCGAGGACCTGCTGTTCCAGGACGCGCTGCTCTCCACGGTGGAAACGGCGCTCGACGAGCTCGTCGCCGTGTCCCGCGAGCTTTATCCGGTGCTGATCGTAGGAGCTCCGCTCAGGCATGCGGAGGGGCTGTTCAACACGGCGGTGGTGATCCGTCACGGCTCGGTGCTCGGCGTCGTGCCGAAGACCTATCTGCCGAACTACCGCGAGTTCTACGAGAAGCGGCATTTCACCTCCGGCGCCGGCATTCACGGCCGGGACATCCGGGTGGCGGGCCATCATGCGCCGTTCGGCACCGACCTGCTGTTCCGGTCGACCGGGTCGATCGGCATCGCCTTTCACATCGAGCTGTGCGAGGATTTTTGGGCGCCGCTGCCGCCTTCGACCGCGGCGGCCATGGCCGGTGCCGAAGTCCTGTTCAATCTGTCCGCGAGCAACATCACCATCGGCAAGGCGGACACGCGGCGTGTGCTCTGCGCCAGCCAATCCGCCCGTGCCATCGCGGCCTACGCCTACTCCGCGGCCGGCCCCGGCGAGTCCACCACCGACCTCGCCTGGGACGGGCATGCCGCGATCTTCGAATGCGGCGAGTTGCTCGCGGAGACAGAGCGGTTCGCGCAGACTTCCGCCTCGATCACGGCGGATGTCGATCTCGGACGCATTCGCCAGGAGCGCATGCGTTTCAACACCTTCCGCGATTGTGCCCGCGAGGAATCGCGGCGGATGACCGCGTTTCGTACCGTATCATGCCAACTCGACGCCCCGGACGAGCCGGTTGCGCTGCAACGGGCGATCGAGCGCTTCCCCTTCGTGCCCTCGGACCCCGCCAAGCTGCGCGAGCACTGCTACGAAGCCTACAATATCCAGGTGCAAGGGCTGGCGACCCGGCTGCAGGCGAGCAAGATCGAGCGCGCCGTGATCGGCGTCTCCGGCGGTCTCGATTCGACCCAGGCGCTCATCGTCGCGGCGCGCGCGATGGACCGGCTCGAGCTGCCGCGCAGCAATGTCCTCGCTTACTCCTTGCCAGGCTTTGCGACATCGGATCGCACGAAACGCAACGCCTGGGCGTTGATCCGGGCGCTTGGGGCCACCGGCGCCGAAATCGACATCCGGCCGGCGGCACGACAGATGCTGGCCGATCTCGCGCATCCCTTCGCGAGGGGCGAGCCGGTCTACGACATCACATTCGAGAACGTCCAGGCCGGGCTGCGCACGGACTACCTGTTCCGGCTGGCGAACCAGAACCGCGGCCTGGTTGTCGGCACCGGCGATCTCTCCGAGCTGGGGCTCGGGTGGTGCACCTACGGCGTCGGGGATCAGATGTCGCATTACAACGTCAACGCCTCGGTGGCGAAGACGCAGATCCAGCACCTCATCCGTTTCGTGGCCAGCTCGGGCGAGGTGAGCGAGGAGACGGCGCGCATTCTGCACGCGGTTCTCGACACTGAAATTTCTCCCGAGCTGGTTCCTGCGGAAATCGGCGGGATGATCCAGTCGAGCGAGAAGACGATCGGTCCTTACGCCCTGCAGGACTTCAACCTGTTCTACTTGACGCGATACGGTTTCAGGCCGTCGAAGATCGCCTTTCTGGCGCACCAGGCGTGGGGCGACGTCGCGCGTGGAACATGGCCGGCGGACATCCCGGCCGCACGCAGGCGGGCCTACGACCTCGGCGAGATTCGTCATTGGCTGGGGCTGTTCCTTCAACGGTTCTTCGCCAATCAGTTCAAGCGGTCGGCATTGCCGAACGGACCGAAGATGTCCTCGGGCGGATCGCTTTCGCCGCGCGGAGATTGGCGGGCGCCGTCAGACGCGGGCGCAGGCGTTTGGCTCGCCGAGCTCGCCAACAACGTCCCGGAAAAGTGAGAATAGCTGTTGCCCTGCGACCCGGCCGCGAAGGCAGCCAACGATGATGACAGAAAGGGCGGTCGAGTTGCGAACCGATGCTCCGTCACCCGTCATTTCGTCGTGGCGACGGGGATCGGCGGTTTGATCAGCTCGCCCAGATCGGGCTCCCCGCAGCCGGCCAGGACGACCGCGCGCACGGCGTCGCGCAACCGCACCAGCGAAGCGAGATCGGTACCGGAGGGCAGAATGGGATCGCCGAGGATGACGCTGATCGTGCTCCATCGCGGGAACCATTGCTCGCCGCGCAGCATCGTGCGCGTGCCGGACAGAATCCCCGGGAGCACCGGAAGTTTCGCCTCCGCCGCGACCCGAAAGGCCCCCAGATAGAAGCCGAACAGTCCGGCGCGGCGCGTGAACGTACCTTCGGGAAAGAAGACCAGCAGGCGTTCTTGCCGCGCGGCCCCGGTCACTTCCGCAAGGTCGGTCAGGCTGTCGGCGAGCTCGAAGCGCTCGACAAACAGGGCACCCAGGCGCCGGAGCAGCGGTCCGGCGAAAACCTGGCTCGCGAGCTCCTTCTTGACCACATAGCCAGGTTCGCCAGGGAGAACCGCGGCTAGGACGATGGCATCCATGTAGCTTGCGTGATTGAACGCCAGCACCGCGCCACTGCGCCCAATTCGTTCAATGCCCCGCACCGACACGGGAACCCGAAGCGCCGCGAGTGCGGCGCGCGCCACGGCTCGCAGCGCCGCCCAACGCCAAGTCAGGCGTGGCAGCGTCATCACGGCCAGCCAGCCGAACAGAAAGCTGGCGGGGATGACGGTCCACCACCAGGCGGCGTAGAGGAGCTCGACGATCGTCCGGCGCAGCTGCGAAATGCGGCCACCGAGGCCCGCGAAGCTCAAACGCACAAGCTGCAACCAGAGCGCACGCTGTTGCGGTGTGAGGCTCTTTCCGAGATAGAGATCTCTCGCCGCGGTTCGCCTGATCTTGCCACTCGATGTCTTCGGAACAGTCCCCGGCAGCACGAGGACGACCTCGTCCGGCGGCCCTCCCACGATGGTGGTCGCGATCTGCTGGGCACGACCTTTCAGATCCGCCTGTGCGGCGGGATTACCCTCGTCACTCTCCGCCAAGACCACGACGCGCTCCGTACCGGAGGCGGGATCGACGACGCCGAACGCGGCAACGCCGTTCTTGCGCAAGCCCGGAATGGCTCCGACCGCCTCTTCGATCTCGTGCGGCGCGATGTGCTGACCAGCCCGGATGATGATGTCTTTGATCCGGCCGGTGATGAAGAGGTCGCCGCTGGCCATATAGGCGCGGTCGCCGGTGTCCAGCCAGCCGTCGTGGAACAGCTCGCGGGTCTTGGCGGCGTTCTGAAAATAACCCGCGGTCGCCGACGGCCCGCGAAATTCGAGGCGACCTTCTCGCCGCTCGCCAAGCTCATGGCCCATATCGTCGACGATGCGAATTTCGTGATCGGGGATCGGCTGTCCGCAGGCGACGATCTCGACCGCGTTGGAGTGCTCCGGCCGAGCCGGCTCGGCGATGCCATGTGCGCTCAAGGCCGCGCGATCCACGCGGTCGATGATCGGTGGACGGTCGGGTGGCGGCAGCGTGACCGCCACCGCATTTTCCGCAAGACCGTAGACCGGCGCCATGGCCGCGGGTCGAAATCCATAGGGCGTGAAGCGATAGATGAACCGCCGCAACGTCGCGACGCTCACGGGCTCGGCGCCGTTCCCGACGAAGCGCAGCGAGCTCAGGTCCAATCCCTTCAGATCGGCGTCGTCGATCTTATTGAGACACAGCTCGAAAGCAAAATTGGGCGCCGCCGAAAGGGTTCCGCGAAAGCGCTGGATGGCGCGCAACCAGTTCTGTGGACGCGCAAGAAAGCTCAGCGGCGACATGGCATAGAGCGGCGCCCCGTAATAGAGGCAGCCCAGCCACGCTCCGATCAGACCCATGTCGTGATAGAGCGGCAACCAGCTCACGAAGACGTCGGCGGAGCTCGCCGCAACGGCGCGGCCGATCGCTCGGATATTCGCGAGCAGGTTGGCGTGACTGAGCACGACGCCTTTCGGGTCTCCCGTACTTCCCGACGTGTACTGGATGAGCGCGGTGGCGGACCCGTTCTGCAGATTCGGCAGCGTCGCCACGGCCTGGCGAGCCGAAAGGGTTGCGGCGCTCTCGATCGACGACAGCGTTGCGACCAGCCCCTGGAGAAGGGAACCGAGCCTGAGCCCTTCCGGCACGGTGATGAGCATACGGGCGCCGGCGTTCCTCAGGATTCCGGCCTGACGGCGGGCATATTCCTCGATCTGGGCGCGTTGCATCGGCGGATAGATCGGCACCGGCACCGCGCCGACATAGAGAATTCCGAAGAAGGTGGTGAAGAAGTCGAGGTTGGTGGGAAGCATCAGCGCGACGCGGTCTCCCGGCGCGATATCGCGGTCGATCAGGCCGGCGGCGATCTTGCGTGCCGCGTCGGCAAGCTGCCGATAGGTCAGTGAGCCGAGCGTTGTGGCGTCGTCCTCCAGCACGGTGACGTGCAGGCGGTCTGGATGCTGGGCGACGTGCCATTCGAGCACGTCCAACAACGTGCGCGCCTCGCCGGCGGCAGGCACGGCCGTCAAGACCGGCACCGCCGGTGCCATGCCCGGCGCTGTCGGCATCAAGCCCGGCTTCGCGCCGGATTGCTCGGCTTGATCCAAGGCGCGGAGCAGATCGCCGACGGTGTCGGCTTCACCGACAAGGCTAATCGGTAACCGGGCGCCGAATGCGCGCTCGAGGCGCAATACCAGCTCCGTCCGTCCGAGGCTGTCGATGCCCAGATTCCTCTCGAGCCGGCTTCCGAGCGACACCTCGGCGATGCCGCTCTGTTGAGGATGCAGGTCGCGGGCGAGCTCGCCCCCGACCGCGAGCAATTTGAGTTCTCGGGCGTGTTGATCCGGGACGGGCTTCCCGGGGGAGTGCGCCGATGTCTCCATGACAAAAGACTATAGGATCATCGGCTTGCACCGCGTTGATGCGGCTCAACTCGCCCCGCATCGCCTCGCCCGCAGTCGGGGCAGTTGCGGACGCGGCAGTGGCCGCGGTGAGATTTTTCGGGGTCTTGGACAGAAAGGCAGCGCAAGCCGAATTCGGCAACCGCCGGTGGAAGGCTTTCGTGAAGTTGACCACCGCTTTTCTGCGTTGCGACCCGTCGCACGGGACTGGTCCCGGTCGTCACCAGGTTAGTTGCGCCTGCAACGGCGCAGCTAACCTAGCCATTTCGTACACTGCCCGCTTCAGGCCGCTTTGACTTCGATCTTCTTCGCCAGTTTCTGCGCCTCCGGTTTCTTGGGAAGCGTCACCGTGAGCACCCCGTTCTTGAACACCGCCTCGATCTTGTCCGCATCGACGCCCGCCGGAATCTGCAGGCGGCGTTCGAACGAGCCATAACGGCGCTCGGAGAGATAGTAGTCCTTTTTCTTCTCTTCCTTTTCCTCCTTCTTTTCACCCCTGATGGTGAGCACTCCGTCGGCGTCAATGACCTCGACATCGCCTTCGCTCATCCCTGGCAATTCGGCGGTGAGCTCGTAGCCCTGGTCCGTTTCGGCGACATCCACAGCCGGGGTTGTGGTCCAGGTCAGTTCACGCCGCCAGAACGGCTCCAGGTCGAACGTGGAGCGACGGAACGGAGAACGCCAGAATCCCCCGCCGAAATCATCGAACACGCGATCGATTTCCCGGCGTAGGGTCTCGAACGGTCGCCATTCCCCCACCGCAGACGTCCCCTCCGCTTTCGTCGGCTCGCTCTTCACGGGAACTTTGGTGGTAGGTTCGGCCATGATTGACCCTCCTTCACTGTGATCGGAGATCAACTCCCCTAAGACTGTCCGCCGCATCCGACCTTGACATACATCAAAAAGGCAAATCGGTCGGCTTGCTCCGGCGTCATGCAACTTGCTGGACGTTGATGTGGGTCAAGACGCGCAGGACATAGGCGGCTATTTGGTGACGTGGGTAAACCGCAGGGAGAACGTGTGTCCTACGCATCCGTCATGGTCTACGTCGAGGGCGACAGAGAGCCGGAGCAGCGCGTGCGGATCGCCGCGGGCCTCGCCGACAAGTTCAACGCGACGCTGATCGGGCTATCGGCGCTAGCCATGCCGCCGCCGGCGGTGGCAGACGGCATGGTGATGGACGAGCCAACGGACGCGGATATCGAATTGACGAGAGCGAAACTCGCCAAGAAGCGTGATTGGTTTCGCGGTATTGCGAGCGGCGATCGGCGGCGCCTCGAATGGCGCGCCGTTCTGGACCGGCCGATCGAGGCGCTGACGCGCGAGGCGCGAGGCACCGATCTCGTGGTCATGGGGCAGGCGCAAGCGCCCGGCGGCGCTTACCGCGCGCTCGATCCGGGCGGAGCGATTCTGCAACTGGGACGTCCGGCGCTGGTCGTGCCCGAGGGAGTGGACCTGCTGCGAGGCGACCATGTCGTAATCGGCTGGAAGGACACTCGCGAGGCGCGCCGGGCCGTACGCGACGCGCTTGCGTTCCTGCAGCAGGCGACGCGCGTCACCGTCGTCGAGGCGTGCGGGCCAAGCGAAGCGGCGGCGGCGTTACGGCGGCTCGGCGACGTGGCACGCTACCTGACGCGCCATCGTATCGAGGCCGGGCCCAAGGTCATGCCGGTGCAAAAGGGATCCGGCGCAGAGCAGTTGCTCGCAATCGCTCGGGAGGAACGCGCGGACCTGCTGGTCACCGGCGCCTACGGACACAGCCGCCTGGGCGAATGGATGTTCGGCGGTATGACGCGGGAGCTGCTCGCGACAAGTCCGATCTGCTGCCTCATGTCTCACTGATGTCTCATGGCAACGGCCACTGCGATTCCGGCCGGCGTCGCGCGATTGCGGCCGTAGTTCCGCATCAAGGCTTAGCCGCGACAATCCGCCACGGCGGGGGAGGCCGTGAGCATTCAGCCCGGCCTCGCCCGCGCTTTCGCTAGGTGCCGAGGCTCGGAGACCCATTGGCGAGCATGCGGGTACCGATCCGCATCAATTTCTCGCCGTCAGCGGCCATCCGGCGGCTGTCTTCCGCGAGGATTTCCATCTGCCGGCTCATACATTCCTGGTACACGGTCGCGGCATCAGGAATCGAGCGCGCGGCCGCCAGCTTGCCGACGAACTCGGATGCCAGGGTCACTTCCGACTGGGCACGCGCGAGCCATGCTCGATTGATTTGTTCCATCGTATCGAGAAACTCCCTCTGCATCTCGACCGCGGTCTCCATCTGCTTCTTGCCCATTTCGCCGAACGCTCCTGGAACGAAACCTGGCGACGACGATTTCATCGACTTGTCGGTATCATGTGCCATGTAAGTCTCCATTACCTATCTGGACGGACCTCCTAGGGATCCAACGCAAGGGGAATGACACGGATCCAACGCAAGGACATCGGTCTCCAAAGGTGGAACCATGGGAACCGCCTGAGCGGAACTGACGGCTTCAGTTGGTGAGGCTGCCAGTCTCCGGTATGACCCCGACATTCCGCCCGCTCGCAAGGCTTTTCAAGCCCATCGGCAACACGCTCGTCGCTCGCGGCATTTCCCGCGCCGGAATGCGACGACACTCGTCCAAGCCGAGAAGAAGAGATTCTGGCGCGCGCGACACGTCCTCGAGATCAAGTCCACGCCTCGAGCGGTCGCACGATCAGGTGGTCGTTGACGTCTCTAACGCCGGGCTCCGACTCCGCGGCTATGCGGATCGCCTTTCTTTCCGCGTCCGAGTTCGCGAGGCCCCAAAGCTCGACCACGCCGCCGTTCACAGTGACATTCAAAAGGGACGTGTGCGCCCATGGCTGGGCCCGCAGACGCGATTGCAACTGATTTCGAATGGTCGCGTCGGAGAGCGGAATTTCCAGCTCTTTGCGGGCGGTGGCAACGGCCTGAATGAGATTTGCCCGGCTGACCAGACCGACGACCTGACCGTCCTTTACGATCGGGACGCGCTTGATCGCGTTCTTTTCGAGAAGCGATGCGATCTCATGAAGGGGGGTGTCGGGCGCCGCGGTGATGACGTTGCGGGTCATGACGTCCGCAACCTTGCGCGCATGCGCCCGCACATATTCGGCGGCCAACGTGTCGTTCCCGGTGAGGAGCAGGAGCCACGAGGAGCGCTTGCGTTCCGTTCCAGCTTCCGAACGGTGCAGCAGGTCGCCTTCGCTGATGATGCCGACGAGTCGGCCTTGGTCGTCCACGACCGGGACCGCGCTGATCCTCCGGTCGATGAAAATCTTGGCCACCTCTCTCACCGACGCATTGGGCTTGACGGTAATGACCGGGGAAACCATCACATCGTGGGCTTTCATGACCACCCTCCTTTCGTTCGCCAACAAGGCGACTCCGATGTGAAAATGTCTTTGACCTGGATCAATAGGATCCCCGCGCTGCCGAACCGCGCGGCCTTCGGGCCGTAGGCGCCGGCATTGCCGCAACGTCGTCGTGGGGTGTGGGGTCGGGCGGCTCTTTCGCCGCCCGATTGACCTTTCTCAAAGACTTGCCGCTGCCGTCGCCATTAGTAACCACCATTACGGATCGACGGCCCATGCCGCATCGCCGTGGGAGGATATCGTCTCAGCTCGCTAACTCAGGTGATCAGATGCAAGCCAACTCGAAGCAAACGAAAAGCCAGACAGACGAGGATACGGCGCCGCTCGCGATTTCGCCCGAGAAGGTCTGTTTCATCATCATCAAGGCGCGCGAATTCGACGCCAAGGACGAGGTGACCGAGCCGGATCCCGCATCCAACCCGTCCGATGACAGGGACACCGCCGTCCTCGAGGACCACAGGGACGACCCTGTGGTCGAAGAGCTCACGTCTCTCATCAATTCCTTGTCGGAAGACGAGCAGATCGACCTCGTTGCGCTGACTTGGCTCGGCCGGGACGACCATTCGGCAAGCGACTGGCCGACGGTCCGTGAGGAGGCCGCACGAGCCCATAACGAGCGCACGGCCGACTATCTTCTCGGCACGCCGCTGCTGGCCGACTTCCTCGAGGAAGGCCTCTCGCTGCTCGGCCGCTCCTGCGAAGAGTTCGAAATTGATCGTCTCTGATCCGCGGGGGCATGCACTGCGGGACCGAAACAAGGAGATCCAATGGCACGTGCCGCAAGGTCGAGCCCGACGATCCACGAGAATGAAAACCAAGAAACCGCGGAGAGTGCCTGGAAGGACGGCTGGAGGAAGAATTTGGCGTGCTTCCAGGGGCGAGAGCGCCGGTCGCATAGACGGCATTCAGCATTTCGCGCGCGGCACGGTCGTGATGAAGCTCGTGCCAGCCATCGGGAGTGCGGCGGCACGACGTTTATTCTTCCGGTGGCGTCGGCTTGTAGAAGACGCCCTCGCGGATGGTGCGATGATGGGTGAACTTGCATCCGCAGCTCTGCGCATAGCCGCGTGCGCGCTCAAGCGCTGGCTCCGCCATGACGCCATCGACCGGCCCCGGCGGAAACCACAGCGCGAGAACGGCGTCGGGCACGTTGAGCGTCACCTGCGGAGGCAGGCGCTCGAGAATCTCCTCGATCTCCGGAGGCACCGAGAATCCCGCATCTTCAATCATTGCGATGCCAATTTGGCCAAAACGGTATCTGTGCAATCATGGCTAGATAGCCCGGCCAGCATGACGGCTGCGTGACGATTCGCGGCGCTCTCTCGCCGCGCGAGGCGGAAGCATCGGGCGCGATCGAACTCAATGGAGCGTCGCTGCGATGTCGGCCCCAAAACTGCGAGACAGCAGGTGGCCCGCCTTTCGCCCTCCGCCGTGCCGGTTGCCTGCGCATGCATCGCGAAGAGGAACGCAACTTGGAGCATCGGAAGCGCGTCCGCATTGCTTGGTCCTGGCGAGTTGCGGGCGACCTGTCGAAGCACGCCTCGGTGCTTGCGCTGGCTTCGCAGGGGCAACCCACCGGATTCTCGCGGCCCCGGCCTGCTTTGGGAGGGACAAGACGTAGAATAGGCCGCGCTCCCTAGGGGACTCGAACCCCTGTTTTCGCCGTGAGAGGGCGACGTCCTGGGCCGCTAGACGAAGGGAGCACGCGGAGATCGGACTGGAAATAGCCCCGATCGTGGCCGTGCGCAAGCAAGCTGCTCGCGCGCGCTCACACCGCTCCGGTGGACTGCGCGCGAGGCTGGCACGCCGGCTTCCCGCCAGCGCGGTCCGTCTCCCGGCACCGACGCGTCCTCATCCCCTTGCGCGACGCGCCGTGCGGATCTCGTCACCGCAAGCGCGGCGTCCGTTGCGCCGCGAGCCCCGACAGGAGGTGGTGGTCGGAAAGAACGAGCGCGCCGAGCCTTCAATCAGCTGCCGGGCGCCCGCCGAAAATCTGGATCATGCTTTCCAGCGCGCGACGGCAGGAACGGCCCGGCCCGTCATTTCAGCCGGCCGCTGAATGGCGCGACGCGGGTACGCAAGCCGCTTGCGCTTCGCTATGAATAAGAGGGCAAGGTCCCAGTAAGCGCGCCAGTTAAGGTAGGTCGGTAGCGCCAGCCGGTGGGCCACCGCGGAACATCGACCGAACAAGGGAAATTCTCCACTCTTGCATCCAACGAGCCTATTTGGGTGTCCTGTTTGTCAAAACAAAGATAGGGTCGAATTCGATCCGCGTGATTGTCGCCGGTGCGACGAAAAAACCGTTTACAAGCGCTTGCCGGAGGCATTTGCAACCTCGGGTCGATGATCCTTCCGTGCGCAAGCGATCCGGCCGGGCTCTTGATCGAGGATCAAGGCTCGGTCGCAAACCGCAACCGTCCGGTCGGCTTGAGCGTGCGCAAGTCGAAGGTTCGGATCTCGATCGTCCCGCTCGCGTCGACGGTAACGGCGATGCGGTCCTCGGCCACGGACGTGGCGAGGATACGCGCGCCTTTCGGCAGCAGGGCAGTGACCTCCGCCTGCGTCGCCGTGCTTCCCTCGGCCCTGAAAACGCGATAGCCGATGACGCCGATCACTGCGGCGACCGCCAGCAGCGTGGTGGCGCCGGAAATCACCATCAGCCAGCGCACTTTCGCGACCATGCGCGCGGCCGCGGGATCGAGTGGCTGGTCGTCGTCCGCCGATGGGTTGCTCATGACCTCGACGCAGGGGCGCAGCGAGAGATTGGTGGTCGCCCCCGAGGAGGCTGGCGAGCGGCTCGACCGCGTGCTGGCCGCGCGGGTGGCCGAACTGTCGCGCTCGCGCCACAAGGCGCTGATCCTCGCGGGCGGCGTCGCGATCGACGGCGCCACGATCCGCGATCCCGGTCATCGCGTCAACGCCGGTGGCACGATCGTGCTCGATCTGCCGCCCGCCGAAGACGACGAGATCGAGCCCGAGACCATCCCGCTCGAGGTCCTGTTCGAGGATGCCGAGATCATCGTTATCGACAAGCCGGCTGGGCTGGTCGTCCATCCCGCCGCCGGCAACCGGACCGGCACTTTGGTCAACGCTCTCGTCGCCCATTGCGGCGCGAGCCTGTCCGGCATCGGCGGCGTCCGCCGTCCCGGCATCGTGCATCGCCTCGACAAGGATACTACGGGGGTGATGGTGGTGGCCAAGACCGATCGCGCGCATCGCGCCCTGAGCCGGCAGTTTGCCGACCACGGCCGCAGCGGGTCACTGCGCCGCGGCTATCTCGCCTTCGTCTGGGGAGTGCCCGAACGGCCTCGCGGCACCATCGATCGGCCGATCGGCCGCCACCCGCACGCCCGCGGCAAAATGACCGTGCGCGCGGGCGGGCGCGCGGCCATCACCCATTGGGAGGTGCTGGAGCGCTATTGCGGGGCCGATGGCGCGCCGGTGGCGAGCCTCCTTCATTGCCGTCTGGAGACCGGGCGCACGCATCAGATCCGGGTCCACCTCGCATCGACCGGGCATCCGCTCCTCGGCGACGAGGCCTATGGCGCCGGCTTCAAGACCAAAGCAAATCAGCTCCCGCTGGAGGCGCGAGCCGCGCTGGAAGCCCTTGGCAGACAGGCTTTGCATGCCTATGTGCTTGGCATCGAACATCCGTCGCAGGGTGCGAATCTGGAGTTCCGCTCGGAACTGCCGGACGATCTTCGTCGTTTACGCCGTAGCCTCGGTGCACAGGGCACAGCGGCCTGATTAGAAGCTCAGGCCAATCAACGGCTTAGGCGCACACGATGGGGTCACGGCGACGTGACGCCGAGTTCACTTTCTTTCGCCCCCGTTTGTCCTGTAATGTTGGGCTCGCGAACATTTCGCGGTCGCAACAAGGGCAGCGCCGTCGGCTCGGGGAGCGGCGGTGTGCTCCGCCCGCCGGACCACCGGGGGCAAACTTTGGAGGGCGCTTACCATGGCCCGTACCGCAGCCTTGCCGATTCTTACGGCCGAATCCGGCCTCACCCGCTATCTTGAGGAAATCCGGCGGTTTCCAATGCTGGAGCCGCAGGATGAGTACATGCTGGCCAAGCGCTGGCGCGAGCACGGCGACCGCGATGCGGCGCACAAGCTCGTCACCAGCCATCTGCGCCTGGTCGCCAAGATTGCCATGGGCTACCGGGGCTACGGGCTGCCGATTTCCGAGGTGATCTCGGAAGGCAATGTCGGGCTGATGCAGGCGGTCAAACGCTTCGAGCCGGAGAAGGGCTTCCGCCTCGCCACCTACGCTATGTGGTGGATCAAGGCGGCAATCCAAGAGTACATTCTGCGGTCGTGGTCGCTGGTGAAGATGGGCACCACGGCCAATCAGAAGAAGCTGTTCTTCAATCTGCGCAAGGCCAAAAGCAAGATCTCTGCGCTGGAGGACGGCGATCTGCGTCCGGATCAGGTCAAGCTCATTGCCAAACGCCTTGGCGTGACCGAGCAGGACGTGGTCGACATGAACCGGCGCCTCGGCGGCGACGTGTCGCTCAACTCGCCGATCCGCGAGGACGGGGATTCCGGCGAGTGGCAGGACTGGCTGGTCGATGAGGTCTCCGACCAGGAGACGCGGCTGGTGGAGAGCGAGGAATCGGACAACCGCAGGAAGGCGCTGGGGGATGCACTCTCGGTACTCAACGAGCGCGAGCGGCGCATCTTCGAGGCCCGTCGGCTGGCCGACGATCCGGTCACGCTCGAAGATCTGGCGGGCGAGTTCGGCGTCTCACGCGAGCGCGTGCGCCAGATCGAGGTTCGCGCCTTTGAAAAGGTGCAGCGGGCGGTGAAGAGCCGGATCGCGGCAATGGAGACGCGTCCCGCGGCGCCCGCGCTCTCGGCGCATTGATCTACCGGAGAATGGCCGGTAGCCGAGGGCGCTTGGCTTCAATTCGCTACTAAGCAGAGATTCTCTGTTTGACCAACGGATTGATGTTTCGCTCGGTGTTCAAGGCAGTTACGGCGGCGTGGATGGCGCGATTCAAGGCCTCGGCGTCGGTAAAGGTCTGGTGCGCCAGATGATG
>JBAUOM010000487.1:0-1771 GCA_049579765.1 Xanthobacteraceae bacterium | reverse complement strand
GATTTCTCGGCCTGTGGGATTCGGTCGCCGCCTACGGGTTGCCGGTGGACGAGATGACGCGCGGCGTGAGCGAATGGATATGGCCGCTGGAGCTGCCGGAACGTCGATTGTGCGACCAGGTCGAGCGTGCCTGCCATGCGCTGTCGCTGGACGACGAGCGCACGACGTTCCATCCGGTATTGTGGAACGAGCGCCATGAATCGCCGGCGGCTCCCGACGCGGATGGAATAGGCCGCACCGGAAACGAACGCATAAGCCAGGTCTGGTTCGCCGGCGCGCACGCCAATGTCGGCGGTGGTTACCCCGACGATGCCCTCGCTCACATACCGCTGTGCTGGATCATGGCGGAGGCGCGAGATTGCGGGCTCAGGTTCAAGACCAATCCGCCCGCTGATTCCAACGCCATGGCGCAGCGCCAATCCGCCCGCGACAAGGACGGACGCCTTTATGACCCCCGCCGCGGCATCGGCGGCTACTATCGCTACGGGCCGCGAAAGATCTCCGATCTCTGTCACATGCGATTCTCGAAAAACGCCGATGACGAGGTCGAGATTTCGGTTCCGAAGATCCATGAAAGCGCGCTCAAGCGCGTGCGCGAGGGGGCCCACGTCTACGCGCCGATCGGCCTTCCCTTGCAATATGCGGTGGTGACCGAGGACCGGCGGATCGTGCCGCCGGAACAAAACCACTATGAATCGCCTGTGCGCGCGCGGGCGCGCGCCAAGGCCCAGGAGTCGGTCTGGAATCTGGTCTGGTGCCGACGGGTGGTCTACTTCGCGACGGTCGCAGCATCGCTGCAGCTGCTGCTGTATCCGTTGTTTCGCCCGCTGCCGCGCGCCGACGAGCTGTCGACGATGTTGCGGCCGGTCTCCGACCTCTTTCGGCTGGTGGGCCGCTTCCTCCCGGACGCGTTCGACGTCTGGCTCGACACCTATGCCGCAGATCCAAGCCAGTTCCTGATCGCAGCCGGCGCGGTCGTAGCCTTGATCCTGCTGGGTTCCGCGATCGGCGCCAAGATCACCGACGAGATGCGCAGCGTCTGGAAGTCGGAGTCGCCGGTGCCGCGCAGCGGATGGTTCCACGACCGGGTCTACCGCTTGCGCACGAACGCGGCCTATCAATGGACCATCTGGTTCATCAAGCGGCATCTGGCGCCGTTCCTGTTCGCGGCCGCCTTTCTCTATCTCGGGCTGGCATTCGCCAGCCACCTGATTTTCAATTTCGAGGACGCTGCCGGTCTCATCTGCCGCGGCACCGACGCGAACAACTTGAAACGGCTGGAGCCGGGCGAGGAAAGCGGCCCGGTGAAGTTCTCGATCGCAAACATCTGCACGGCCAGCGGGATCAATCTGGAACACGGCGGCATAGACCTGCTCACGGTCAAGCAGGACGGCCCCTGGCACGATGGCAGCATCGCCACCGGCACGCGCGGGTTCTATTCCGTCGACGTGAATTGGAAGGCGCCGGCGGCGATATCGCTGACCTGGCCGCTCAAGCGCGACTATCTCAGGCCCTGGTTCCGCGTGATCGCGCGGGTCGGCTCGATCGGCTCGTACGAAAAGTTTCTCGATCCCGCTCCGCCGCCCGCGCCGGACGGAATCCTGCAGGAGTGGTTCAGACCGGAACGATCCGGTGAATTGTTCATCTACGTGAACGATGCGGTGCTCGCGCTGCCCTGGTTGCAGGACATCTTCTATCGCAACAATTCCGGCACGGCGACGCTGACGGTCAAGAGGCTCTAGCACTACTTTGGCAGATTTTGGCGGGGGCG
>JBAUOM010000486.1:0-2710 GCA_049579765.1 Xanthobacteraceae bacterium | reverse complement strand
GATCATGACCGCGGGTTCGCGCGCCCATTCGGCCGCGCTGCGCATGGCGAGCTCCAGCACCGGCGCGAGCAGGCCGGCCTCGCGAATGGCGAACTGGGTGGTGTGGACGCCGACCGCGAGCCCGCCGGCGCCGGCATCCAGATAATAGCGGCTGAGCGCGCGCTGACGGCGGGCATCGAGCTTGCGATCGGCATCGAGCGCGAGCGGGTGCGCCGGGATCACCGCGCCTTTGCGCAACGCGGCCAGCACCTGCGGAGCCCAATCCTGCCAGCGCGACGACATGCGACGAAAACCTCAAGTAACCGCGCGGTTACATTGTGCCTAAAGCAGCATGGACGTCAACGCGGATGCTCCCGAACCCGCTGCGCACGTCATCCCCGCGCAAGCGGGGATGTAAATTCCAGAGGCCACGATTGCGGGTCCTATGGGTCCCCGCTTTCGCGGGGACGGCAGCACGGCATTCAGGCCCGGATCGCATGCAGGATGACGTCGACGTTGTGCCGCTTGCGCCTGCGGCACGCCGCCGCACTGCCGAGGTCGCGGCCGAAGATGGCCGACAGCGTCCGGTTGTTGGAGAGGTAGAAGTAGCCGACCGCGGCGATGGTGATGTAGAGGTCGATGGGATCGAGGCCCCGCCGAAACACGCCCTGCGCCACTCCGCGCCGCAGGATGTCGCCGATCATCGCGACGAACGGGCTGTGCAGCCCGCGCACCTTCTTGGATTTTCGCAGGTGCCGCGCGCCGTGCAGGTTCTCGTTGTTGATGAGGCTGATCAGCTCGGGATGGCGGCGGGAATAGTCGAACGTGAACTCGACCAGGCGCCGGATGGCGGCCGCGGGCGCGAGATGCCCGAGGTCGAGCGTCCTTTCGGTTCCGCGCAGATCCGCGTAGACGCGTTCGAGCGCCGCCAGATAGAGCCCGTCCTTGTTGCCGAAATAGTGATAGATCATCCGCTTGTTGGCGCGCGCGCGGCGGGCGATGGCATCGACGCGCCCGCCCGAAAGACCCTTGGCCGCAAATTCGCGCTGCGCGGCGGCGAGGATCGCTTCACGCGTGCGGTCCGGATCACGCCGCCGCGCACGCGGTTTCGAATTCGCCATGCGGAACCGCCAAGCTGCTGATCCTAGCGCCGATTGACAGGATGGGAGGCCCCTCCTATCGTCCCGGTAACCACGCAGTTACCACGAACATTCGCTGCGCGTCGAGAACGATGCGCCAACCTCTCGCCCAACATTGGAGCTCGGCATGAGGATCTTCACGCCAGTCGCTCTCGCGACCCTCGTTGCGCTCGGCGCGTCTCCGGCCGCGGCGCAGAAGCTCACCTTCACGCTCAATTGGGTCGCCGGCGGCGATCACGCGCCGTACTTCTATGCTCAGAAGATGGGCTGGTACAAGCAGGCCGGCCTCGACATCGACTTCGAGACCGGCCGCGGCTCGGCTGCCTCCGCGCAGAAGGTGGGCGCCGGCCAATCGCAGCTCGGCCTCTCCGATATGGCGGGCGTGTTGCTGTTCCGCGGCAAGGGCGCCGACAATGTCGGGATCATGAACGTCTACGCCAACTCGCCGCAAGGGCTCTATTGGCTCAAGAGCTCGGGCATCCAGAGCGTGAAGGATCTCGCCGGCAAGAAGATCGGCAACCCCGCGGGCGACGGCGCGCGGACCATGTGGCCGGCTTTGGCCAAGAAGGTCGGCATCGATCCGAATTCGGTGACCTGGGTCAACATCGACGCCAACGCCAAGCTCGGCGCGCTCAAGGCCAGGACCATCGATGCCACCACCTCGTTCTTCAATCTGCACCACGTGTTCGCGCGCGAGCTCGGCAGCGACATGGGCTTCCTGGCGTGGAAGGACGCGGGGGTGAATCCCTACGGCAACTCCATCATCGCCAACGGCGCCTGGCTCAAGGCCAACCGCGACAAGGCCGACAAGTTCGTCAAGATCACGCAGAAGGCGTTCGCGGAGTGCGCCAAGACGCCGGAGCCCTGCATCAACGCGCTGGTAGAGGCGAACGGTGCGCTGCTCTTCAAGAACGAGCTCGACAACTGGCACCTCGTCACCATCCTGATGAGCGACGACACGTCGCGCACCGTGGCGCTCGGCTGGCATGACGACAAGCGCATGGCCGACGACTACAAGCTGGTCGACGAATATCTCAAGATGGAAAAGCCCTACGACGTCAAAACCGCCTACACCAACGAGTTCCTCGACAAGAACGTCAAGATGCCGCCGATCAACCCGCCCAAGCTTTATTGAGGCGGCGATCGTCGCGAAGCGCAATGCGGGGGTCTCGCCGCGCGCAGACCGAACCTGGATTGCGCTCCGGTGCATCCGAGCTACATGGGCGCTTACTTGCCCGGGACACGAGCAGTCCGTCGCTCACCCGAATTCCGGCCCGATCACGGCAAAGGTGCACGCGGCGTCGTCGAAGCGCAGCGATGATCCGTAGATCATGCGCGTGAACGGCCGCGCCGCGGTGAACCCGCGCGCCTCGAGAAAGTCGCGCAGCCCAATCTTGTCGTCGGCGAGATCGACGAACAGAGGATTTTCGACGCAGTCGAGCGCACGCGCGAGCAGCGCCTGCGCGACCGCGTCGTCTTCCGCGATCAGCGGTCCGATCTGGGCGGCGATCGCGCCGTCACGGCCGAGCAGGAAGCCGACGATGCGGCCCGCGCGCTCGGCGACGAGTTCGGCCGCCGGCAGGCGTCCGCGC
>JBAUOM010000485.1:0-11577 GCA_049579765.1 Xanthobacteraceae bacterium | reverse complement strand
GCGCAAGGGTGAGGAGAAGACCTTCTCCGTGGCGCTCGGCGAACTGCCCAACCAGCGCGATGCGCGGGCGGAGAGCCGGGACTCCGGCCAGGGCACCGACGTGCCGCGGCTCGGCCTCACGGTCGCGCCCGCCGCGCAGGTCGCCGGCAGCGGTTCGGAAGGCGTCGTCGTCACCGAGGTCGATCCCGACGGGATCGCCTCCGATCAAGGCTTCAAGACCGGCGACGTCATTCTCGAAGTGGCCGGCAAGAAGGTCGAGAAGCCGGCCGACGTGCGCAGCGCGCTGAGCAGCGCACACAAGGACGGCAAGCACACGGTCCTCATGCGGGTGAAGTCGGGCGAGGAGACGCGGTTCGTCGCCTTGAAGCTCGGCAAGGCCTGACCGAATGGGGCGCACCGCCGGCATCCGTCGCCCCCGCCGGCGGTTCGTACCAGGGGGCGGGCCCACGGGCCCGTTCCCCATTCCTTCTAACTCCACCCGGCATCCGTCGCCCCCGCCGGCGTGGAGTTGGTTGGGGGGCGGCGGATCAAACCGCCGCCCCTCGCACTTGTCGAGCCGCGGGACCGAATTGCCGCGGCCCCGGTAGCATAGATTGAAGCAGTGGCGTTATGATCAGCTCAGCAAAGCATTTGCCCTCCGCGAGGGAAATCGCTTATCCGAGAGATGGCGGGTTCGTGATGCGTCTCCTGATCATCGAAGACGACCGCGATGCCGCCGATTACCTGGCGAAAGCGTTCCGCGAGGTCGGGCATGTCGCCGACCTGGCGGCGGACGGCGAGGAGGGGCTCGCGCACGCGCTCGACGGCCAGTACGACGTGCTCATCGTCGATCGCATGCTCCCCAAGGTCGACGGCTTGGCGGTGATCGGGACGCTGCGCAGCAAAGGCATCGAGACGCCCGCGCTCATCCTTTCGGCCCTCGGCCAGGTCGACGACCGGGTCAAGGGACTGCGGGCGGGCGGCGACGATTACCTGCCCAAGCCCTATTCGTTCTCGGAGCTGCTCGCGCGCACCGAGGTGCTGGCGCGCCGCCGCGGCGGCCGCGAGGAAACGATGTACCGCGTCGGCGACCTCGAGCTCGACCGGCTGTCGCACCAGGTGACCCGCGGCGGCGAGGAGATCGTGCTGCAGCCGCGCGAGTTCCGGCTGCTCGAATATCTCATGAAACATGCCGGGCAGGTGGTGACCCGCACCATGCTGCTCGAGAACGTGTGGGACTATCACTTCGACCCGCAGACCAATGTCATCGACGTGCACATCTCGCGGTTGCGCTCGAAAATTGATAAAGGTTTCACCCAGCCTTTGCTGCATACGGTGCGCGGCGCAGGGTACGTGATCCGCGACAGCAAGTGACGCTGTCGTCGCCCGCACCGCGCGGCACGACATGCACGGGTGAGGGATGACGGCGCTCGGCAAGCTTTTGCGCACGACGGCGTTCAAGCTGACGCTGGTCTACCTGACCGTATTCGCGATGTTCGCCGCCTTCCTGCTGGCCTATTTCGCCTGGAATACGCGGCGCCTGATCACCGAGCAGATCACCCAGACGGTGGACGCGGAGATCACCGGCCTGGCCGAGCAGTACCGGCAGGGCGGCATCCGCCGCCTCGTCTTCGTCATCGACGCGAGGTCGCGCCGCCCCGGGTCGAGCCTTTATCTCGTGACCACCCGCGCCGGCGAAGGCCTTGCCGGCAATGTCGGGTCGCTGGCGACCGGCATCCTCGAGACCTCGGGCTGGACCGAAACCGCCTATCGCCGTCTCGATGATCCCGACGGCGCCGAACACCATGCCCTCGTGCGCGTATTCCAACTGCCGGCGGGCTTTCGCCTCCTGGTCGGCCGCGACCTCGAAGAGCGCGAACGCCTGCACGACATCGTGATCGCCGCCGGGCGTTGGTCCTTGGCCATCGTCGTCGTGCTCGGGGTCGTCGGCGGCTTGTTCGTGACGCGACGGGTTCTCAAGCGCGTCGATGCGATGACGGACACCACCCGCAAGATCATGGACGGGGATCTCGCGGGCCGCCTGCCGATCGCGGGGACCGGCGACGAGCTCGATCGGCTCGCCATCAACCTCAATGCCATGCTCGAGCGCATCGAGGCGCTCATGCGCGGGCTCAAGGAGGTGTCCGACAACATCGCGCACGATCTCAAGACGCCGCTGACCAGGCTGCGCAATCGCTGCGAGGAGGCGTTGCGCCTGGCCGAGGACGAATCCCAGTACCGGGCCGCGCTCGAGAGCACGATCGAGGAATCGGAGGCATTGATCCGCACCTTCAATGCGCTGCTCATGATCGCGCGCGCCGAGTCCGGCCAGGCGCGCGACGGCATGAGCGAATTCGATGCGGCCGAGATCGCGCGCGGGGTGGGCGAGCTCTACGAGCCGCTCGCCGACGACAAAGGCATCCAGCTCAAGGTCGAGGCGCCGGCCGCGGCCCCGGTCCACGGCAACCGCGAGCTCATCAGCCAGGCGCTCGCCAACCTGGTCGACAACGCCATCAAATACGGTGCCCCCGACGGCGGCCGGGTGAACGGGGCGGAGGCCGAGATCGTGGTCGAGGCGGTGGGCGAGGGCGACCGCATCCTGCTTGCGGTCGCCGACGGCGGCCGCGGCATTCCCGAGGCTGACCGCGGCCGCGTGGTCGAGCGCTTCGTGCGGCTCGAGCAGAGCCGCTCGCTGCCCGGCTCGGGCTTGGGACTGAGCCTTGCCTCGGCGGTCGCGCGCCTGCACGGCGGCGAGCTCAGGCTCGAGGACAACCACCCCGGGCTGAGGACGGTGATTTCGCTGCCGCGCGCCGGAGCAGCACAGGCGACGGCATAGGCCCAAGGGTGGTATCGGCCTGCAACATTTCTACCGATTTCGGAGATACAACTATGCGTGTCGGGATGAATCCGGCTTGCGCGGGGGGAGGACTGCATGAGCTTTCGGGTGTACATCCTCGCGAGTCGCCCCGGCGGTACGCTGTACATTGGCGTCACGAACGACTTGGTGCGCCGCGCTTTCGAGCATCGTGAGGGGCTCGTGCCCGGATTTACCAAGCGCCACGGGGTCAAGATGCTGGTCTATTACGAGGCTCACGACACCGCGGTCGCGGCCATTCAGCGAGAAAAGAACATGAAACATTGGCCACCACGTGAGTGGAAAATCGATCTCATTCTCTCGATGAATCCAAATTGGCGCGACCTCTACGGCGAGATCACTCGGTAGATATCCCGGCTGTCATTGCCGGGCTTGACCCGGCAATCCATCTTCTTGGCGAGGAAGCACTTCTTGCGAAGAGGATGGACCCGCGGGTCAAGCCCGCGGGTGACGGCCTCGGGCTTACTGGCTCAAGTCTCTCAGCCATCATTACCGGGCTTGACTCGGCAATCCATCTTCTTCGCGAACAAGTTCTTGCGAAGAATGATGGACCCGCGGGTCAAGCCCGCGGGTGGCGGTCTTGGGCTTTCTCGCTCACGTCTCGCAACGTCATTGCCGGGCCTGACCCGGCAATCCATCATCTTGACGAGAACGCGCTTCAGGCTGGGAAAGAGGATGGGCATGCAAAGTTGCGAGTCCAGAGGATGAATTCCGCGTCCAATCTCGCGGCTGGTTCGCTCGCGCAACGCCTCGCCACCGCGCCGCGGCTTCGCGCCGCCGATGACGGGCAGGCGCGCCTGGACGACTGGCTCGCCGAGATCGCCGGCACCCCCGCCGGCAAGGTGCTGAAGCGGCTGCTCGCCGCGCATCCGCTGCTCGGTGCGCTGATGATGGGGCTCGCGGAATTCTCGCCCTATCTCTGGGAGCTGGCGCATGCCGAGCCCGAGCGGCTCGTCGCCCTGCTCGAAAGCGAGCCTGAGCGTCGTTTCGAGGACATTCTCGCCGGCGCCGCGACCACGATCGCGGCGACGCACGACCAGGTCGAGGTGATGCGTCTCCTTCGCCGCATGAAGGCCGAGGCGGCGCTGCTGATCGCATTCGCGGATATCGGCAACGTATGGCCGCTGACGCGGGTGATCGAGCTGCAGACCCGGTTGGCCGACGCGGCGGTGAGCGCCGCGGTCGACCACCTGCTCGCCGATGCGCAGCGCCGCGGCAGGCTCGACGTCGCGTCCCGGCACCCGGCGCAGGGCTCGGGCTATATCGTGCTCGCGATGGGCAAGATGGGTGCGGGCGAGCTCAACTATTCGAGCGATATCGACCTGATCGTGTTCTACGACGGCGCCGCGCTCGCACCCGGACTGGAGCCTGCGCCGTTCTACGTGCGGCTCACGCGAGCCCTGGTGAAGCTGTTGCAGGAGCGCACGTCCGACGGCTACGTGTTTCGTACCGATCTGCGGCTGCGGCCGGATCCCGCATCGACCCAGATCGCGATTTCGACGGCGGCGGCGCTCGACTACTACGAGAGCCGCGGACAGAACTGGGAGCGCGCCGCGCTGATCAAGGCGCGTCCCTGCGCCGGGGACGTCGCGGCCGGGGAGGCGTTGCTCGCCGGGCTCGCGCCCTTCATCTGGCGCAAATATCTCGACTTCGCCGCGGTGGCCGACATCCATGCCATGAAGCGGCAGATCCATGTCTATCGCGGGCACGATGAAATCGCGGTCGAGGGCCACAATATCAAGCTCGGCCGCGGCGGCATCCGCGAGATCGAATTCTTCGTCCAGACCCAGCAGCTCATCGCCGGCGGACGTCACCCCCGACTGCGGGTGAGAGAGACCCTGCGCACGCTCGATATGCTGGCCGAGGGCGGCTGGATCGGCGAACCGGTGCGCGACGATCTCGGCGCCGCCTATCGCTTCCTGCGCACGGTCGAAAACCGCCTGCAGATGGTGGCCGACGAGCAGACCCACAACCTGCCGGCCGACCGGGACGGGCTCGAACGTTTCTCCAGCTTCGCCGGCTTCGGCGGGCGCGATGCCTTCGCGGATGCGCTGCTCGTTCATTTGCGCAACGTGCAGCGCCATTACGCGACGCTGTTCGAGAACGCGCCCGCCCTCGAGGCCGGCCGCCGGGCGTTGCGCTTTCCCCCGGCCGCCGACGATCGCGAGACGCTGGACCGGCTCAGCGAGATGGGGTTTCGGCAACCGCTCGAAATCTCCGCGCTGGTGCGGCGCTGGGGCACGCCGGCGCATGATTCGTTGCGCAGCGAATTCGCGCGCAACCAGCTTGCCGAGATCGTGCCCGTGCTGCTCAACCACTTCGCCCGCTCGGCCAATCCCGACGCGGCGGTGATCGCCTTCGACCGGTTTCTCGGAGGCCTGCATGGCGGCGGACGGTTGTTTTCGCTGCTGCGACAGAATCCTGACCTGATCGCCCTGATCGCGCTCGTTCTCGGAACCGCGCCCCGCCTCGCCGAGAGCCTCGCGCAGTTTCCCGAGGTCATGGACGCGGTGATCGATCCGAGCTTCTTCGGCGCGTTGCCGGAAGAATCCGAGCTCGCCGCCGGCCTCGAGCGGTCGTTGCGCCAAGCCGGCCCCTACGAGGATTTCCTCGATCGCGTCCGCATCTTCGCGCAGGAGCAGATGTTCCTGGTCGGCACGCGCATCCTGTCCGGAACCGTCTCGGCGGAGCAGGCGGGCGAGGCGTTCGCCCGGGTGGCGGATGTCCTCATTCGCTCGCTCCACCGCGCGGTCGAGGACAACTTCGCGCGTCTGCACGGCCGCGTCGCCGGGCAGGAGACGGCGATCCTGGCGCTCGGAAAACTGGGCGGGCGGGAAATGACGGCGACATCGGATCTCGACCTCATCGTCGTCTACGACTTCGATCCGGAACGGCCGGAGTCGGGCGGCCCGCGCGCGCTCTACGGCGCGCAATATTTCTCTCGGCTGACCCAGCGCCTGATCAGCGCGCTCACGGCGCAGACCAATCACGGATTGCTCTACCGGGTGGACATGCGGCTGCGGCCATCGGGTCGCGCCGGGCCGCTCGCGACCCAGATCGACGGCTTCGCGAGCTACCAGGAGACCGAAGCCTGGACCTGGGAACACCTGGCGCTCACCCGCGCCCGGGTGGTGTCGGCCTCGCCGCCGTTCGCCGTGCGTATCGAGGCGGTGATCCGGGAGGTGCTGCGCCGGCCGCGCGATCCGGAGACGCTCGCCGGCGACGTCGTGGAAATGCGCAAGGCGATCGCGACCGAGAGGGGCGACGACGACCGCTGGGACCTCAAATATGTCGCCGGCGGCCTGATCGACATCGAGTTCATCGCGCAGTATCTGCAGCTCGTTCACGCCGCCGCGACGCCCGAAATTCTCGATACCTCGACCGTGCGCGTGCTCGACAAGGCATGGCGGCTCGGTCTCATCGCGGCCGAGGAGGCCGAGGTGTTGCGCCCGGCGGCGCGGCTCTATCACGACCTCACGCAGATCCTGCGCCTGTGCCTGCCGGGGCGGTTCGATCCGCAGGCGGCGGCACCGGGACTGCTGGCGCTGCTGGCGCGCGCCGCCGACGTGCCGGATTTCGCCAGGCTCGACGCCGATATGGGCGAAACGCAGGCCAAGGTGCGCGCGAGCTTCGATCGCATCCTCGGCAGCCGGCCGTGACCGCATGATGCCGATGGGCGGTCGCAGCCGAATATTTCATGCCGCCATGTGAGCTAGGTCACGCGTGCTCTGGTCCGGCGGCCCTAAGCAGTTGCGCGGGCCCCGTCTTGGCACGGGTCGTTAGCGCCGGGATCGAGGCTCGACAGGGACGATCGAACCAGCCTCTGGGGAGAGTGCCATGGACAGGAAATCATCGGGCTTTGCAATCCGTCACCTCGCGGTGATCGTACTTCTTGCGGCGGCATTCGTGCCGACGGTCCGCGGCGATACCGCCGCCACGGTGACGATGCGCGGCCAAGTGGGCAATGACCGAGCGGCCTCCGCGCCGATCGTTCTGGCGCAAGGGCGCTGCTTCAACGGGCACTGCTTCTGACGCAGCGCCGAACGCCACGCCTTCATCCGCGTCGCTTCACTTGCCTTCGTGCGAAGGAGGAGCAGCCATGGATTCATCCATTCCGCCCGTGTCGCCCGGCGCGATCCCGACGTTGCCCATGCAGCTCGGGTTTCCGTTCCAAGATCTAGGGACCTTCGCGCTGTTCATCGGATGCCTGAGCGCGGCGATCGGGCTCGTCTACCTATTCTGCCAGCAGAAATTCGCCGAACGCAGCAGCACCGGGACCGACGACTACGCCGACCAGTTGCTGCCGCGCCAGCTGGCGACGCATGAGGAATATTCCAAGGGCTTCCTGGTCTATTTCGGGGCGATGGCCGCCGCGCTGCTGCTGCTGTCGCTGATCGGGCCCAACAACCTCATCGCCCTCGGCGCCCCTCTGCCCAAGGACCTCAGCCCGGGGGTCGTGCCGATCGCAATCGGGCTGGCGCTGGTGGGGCTGATGCCGAACGTGCCCGTGCTTCTGGAGGTCGAGAAGTGGCTGCGCAAATACGCGCACGAACGCGCCTATATTCCGAGCGCGGCGCGCGCTACCGCGCAACGGCTGGCCGCGGCCGATTTCGACTTTACGGGCTATCGCGGCGACGTGCTGTGTCAGCCGGAGCTGCGCGGCGTCGAGGCGGCGGACTTCACGCGCTCGCGCCGGAGCCTCGAGCATGACTGGGCGCGCCTGGCCTGTCTGGTCCACGAGGAGAAATATCGCCGGATGGCCGGCCTGATGGACTGGCTCGATGCCGACTTGCTGCGCAACTACGCCAAGGACCTCGATATCATCGAGACCGCGAAGAAATCGATGGAGGCCGACGTCGCGGCCTACCGAGCGGAAAAGGCCAAGGACCCCTCCTATACCAACGACGCGCTGCATCGTTCCATTCGCGACAACCTCTACAAGCTCTACATCCTGCTGGGCTGTGCGGTGCGCATGAAGAAGCAGCCGAACGACGACATCAACCTCGCGCTCGGTCAGTTCGGCTTCAAGGTCAGTCAAAAGATACCGGCGCCGGGAAATCGCGATCTCAAGGTGGTCGGCCTGAGCATCGCGGCGATCAGCGTCCTGCTGCTGGAATTGGTCGCCACCGAGGTGGGCCGTTTCTGGACGCCCTCTCCGGTATTTCCGGCAAAATTCTATCAGCCGTTCATCGACACCGCGTCGACGCTCATCCCGTATCTCCTGGCCATCATGGCGGCGGATCTGGTCCGCAGTCGCGCCATGAGGAACGGCACGTGGTTTCGCCCCGGGATCAACGCCAATTACGTCCGGGTTGCGGTGCTGTCGGGATTTGCGGGATATGCCGGCCTCATTCTGTGGGGCTTGGGCCAGGTCAGGGCGGTGACGCCGGACGGGCTGCTCATCGACGCACCGTATGCGTTGCTCGCGATGGCGACCGGCGCCTTCTACGTCTACCACCTCGACAATGTCGAGATGAACCGGCGGCCGTCCCGGCTGTGGGAGATCGGCTCGCAGGCGATCGTCACCGGCATCTGCGGCCTCGTTGCCGCGTCCGTGTCGTTCGAGCTCATTCTCGGCGATGCCGGCATGGCCGTCGACAGGATCGCCCTCACCGCCGTGGTCGACGCCGCGGTCGGCGGCGTGCTCGGATGGTACATTCCGAGCGCCGCTACCGCGAAGTCCGACCCGCTGGCCGAAGCCAAGGACGAGCGCGTTCGCACGCTCGAAGCTAAGGCGCTCGCCTGGTTCGGCAATTCGGCGGCGGCAACCGATTGGCTGGACAGACCGAATCTCGCCCTCGGCAACAAGTCGCCGCGGGTTGCCGCGGTCGAGGTCGAAGGTTTCGAGCACGCTATCAACGTGCTGCACGGTCCGCGGGCACTCGTCGCCTGAGACTCTCCCGGGCGACAGCCCGTGCGCGGCGCGCGGCTGTCGCCATGACGGGATAATCGACCTCTGCGTCAGGCCGCGGCCTCGGCGATTTCCGCTCGCTGCACGGATGCGCGGTCGACCGGCAGGCGCAGCATCACCATCGTGCCGCGCCCCAGCCGGGAGCGGATGTGCATCGTGCCGTGATGCAGCTCGGTCAGCGACTTCGCGATCGCGAGCCCCAGGCCGGAGCCCTGATGGCTCTTGGTGAGCTGACTTTCGACCTGCTCGAACGGCCGGCCCAGGCGCGCCAGCGCATCCTCCGGGATGCCGATCCCGGTATCGGCGATGGCGATGCTGACCCAGCTGCGCGTCGCGCGCGCGCGGATCGTGATGCGGCCGCCCTCCGGCGTGAACTTCACCGCATTGGACAACAGGTTCAGCGCGATCTGCTTGAGCAGGCGGGGGTCGGCGGTCAAGCGGATGCCGCGGCTTATGCGGGCGGCGACGGTCAGCCGCTTGTCGTTGGCGCGCCCCGACACCACGCGCATGGCGTCGTTGAGGAAGGCCTCGAGCTCGACCTGCTCGGGGTCGAGCCGGATGCGGCCGGCCTCGATCTTCGACATGTCGAGGATGTCGTTGATCACGTCGAGCAGGTACTGGCCGCTCTGATGGATGTCGCTGCAATATTCGCGGTACTTCTCGGTGCCCAAGGGCCCGAACATGCCGGATTCCATGATCTCGGAGAATCCGATGATGGCATTGAGCGGGGTCCGCAGCTCGTGGCTCATATTGGCGAGGAACTTCGACTTCGCCTGGTTGGCCTCCTCGGCGCGGGTCTTCTCCTCGGCATATTTCTCGGCGAGGTCGGCGACCTCCTCGGCCTGCCGTTCGAGCTTCTGCTGCGAGTGGCGCAGGTCGGCGACCGTCGCCATCAGGCGCCGCTCGCTCTCCATCAGCTTTTCCTCGTGCAGCTTGATATTGGTGATGTCGGTGCCGACCGAGACGTAGCCGCCGTCCTTGGTGCGGCGCTCGCTGATGTGCAGCCAGCGGCCGTCATCGAGCTGCGCCTCGAAGGTGCGGGCGCCCGGGATCTGGCCTTCGCTCGTGACCTTGGAGCGCACCACCGGCTTGCGCCCGGCCGCGACCACGGATTCGTAGGAGGCGCCGGCCGCGATCGCCTCGTCCGGCAGGTTGTGCAGCTCCTGGAAATTGGAGTTGCACAATACGAGGCGGTTCTGCGCGTCCCACAGCACGAAGGCCTCGGGGATGGTCTCGATGGCGTCGCGCAGGCGCAAGTCCGCCTCGACCGTGCGCTCGACCAGCGTCTTCTGCTCGGTGATGTCGACCGCGATCCCGATCAGGTGCGGGCCGCCGTCGCCGGACTGCCGGACCAGTTCGCAGCGCGCGCGCAGCCATACCCAGTTGCCGTTGGCATGGCGCATGCGGAAGGCGTGGTCGACCAGGGTGGTGGTGGCGTCGGCGAGCTGGGCGGCGAGCTCGTAGAGATGGATGTCCTCGGGATGAACCAGGGTATCGACCTCGCCGAAGCTCATGAGCGCGTCCCTCGGCTTGAGGCCGAGGATCGCGAACATGGAATGCGACCAGAACACGCGCCCGCGGGCCAGATCCCAGTCCCACAACCCGCAGCGCCCACGGTTGAGCGCGGTATCGATGCGCGAGCGCACGGTCTCGTAGATCAGGTCGGCCTCGCGCGCGCGGGTCGCCTGCCAGTGGAAGGCGAAGCCGAGGATCAGCACGACGAAGCCGGTGGTGGCGGAGAGCGTGACGGTGAGCGCGGTGTCGGACGCCCAGGCCGCCAGCGCCTCGGCGCGCCCGTGCAGGATCGCGAGCTCGCCGTTCAATGCGCGCAGACTGCGCACCGTGCCGTAGGCGAGGCTTCCGTCCGCGAGCGGGATCTCCAGCACGCCGGCGGCGGCGCCGAACGTGGTCAGCGGCTGCGTGGGCCCGAGCACGTCGATCAACCGGCGCCCGACCATTCCGCCCTCGAGCGGGATGCTGGCGCGGGTGCTGCCGTCGGCGTTGGTGACGATCTCGTGGCGGATGCCGGCGACGATGATGCCGTTGCCGTCGGCGACCAGAACCTGGCGGCCGGGGGAGCGCGCCCAGTCAGGCATCATGCGCTCGAGCTCCGCCTGCAGCCGGCGGTCGGAGAGCGGCTGCGCGCCGCGCGAGCGCGCGAACCGGTCGAGCCGGTCGACCAGGATATCGGCGCTGCCTTCGATCTGGCCGACGATCTCGCTGATCGCCTGCCGGCGATGGTCGAGCACCTGCACGATGGCGCCGACGCAGATCGTCAGCAGAAACGCGATGATCAAAGCCGGCACCGCGCGCCGCAAAGCAGGCTCGGCGGTAAGCAGCCGCCGATAAGCGGGCTTGGCGATCGACTGAGCTAGGCCTTTGATCGAATCAGAATTTACAGACGCGCTCGCGACTTCGGCGCGCGCCATGCCTCGCCTCCGTTCGGGTCCCTCAACACCTTCATCGGAAGGATGTGCCGCATCTCTCCGAATCGATTTTGATTGGAATCGAAAGATGGCGATTTGTCGAGAGGGAATTTAAGAAATTTTTAAACTTTGTGAATCCGCCCCTTCGCCTTGATCGGCAAGGGTTTTCGGCGCCGCGCGCGGAATCCGGGGGCTGCCCCCACGCGACCGGCGGCGGCCGGATCGGGGCGGCGGACACCAAAACGGCGGAAGTCTTCACGGCCGACGCGAGCCGGAGGGCCGCCAGTTATATCTCGGCGAGCGCGCGGCGGACGATGTCGCCCACGTCGGGCGAGAGCGACTGCACGGCCGCGACGCGGCGCAGAGCGGTTTGCGCCCGCGCGCGC
>JBAUOM010000484.1:0-2578 GCA_049579765.1 Xanthobacteraceae bacterium | reverse complement strand
GCCTGGACGTGCGGGCCCGGACTCGTCGTCAGCGTGCAGGCGAAATCGAGCTGGCCGCCGACGAGATCGGTCAGCATTTGCGGTTCGGCGCGATAAGTGACCACCGTCATCCTGGCGCCGGTCTCGGCCATGAATGCCGCCAGCGTGATGTGGGCGGTGGTGCCGGCGCCCGGCACGCCGGCGTTGAGCTTGCCCGGATTGGCCTTGGCGTAATCGACCAGCTCTTTCAGCGTCTTCGCCTCGACCTTGTTGGGGTTGACGACGAAAATGTGCGGCAGCTTGGAGACGATCACGATCGGTGCCAGATCCGCCTGCGCATCGTAGGGCATGCTGGCGAACATGAACTTGTTGAGCGCGAGCGAGCCCGCGCCGGCCATCAGGATGGTGTAGCCGTCGGGCGCCGCCTTGGCCGCGGCCATCGCGCCGATATTGCCGGCGGCGCCGACGCGGTTGTCGATCACGAATTGCTGGCCGAGCTTGTCGCTCAGTTCCTGCGCCACGCTGCGGCCCAGGAGGTCCATCGCGCCCCCGGCGGGAAACGGGATGATCAGCGTCACCGGCCGTGCCGGCCAAGTCTGCGCGCCAGTCTGCGCGCCGGATGCCTGCGCCTTCGCGAGCGCAGGCGCCAGCGGCGCGAGCGCGGCGCCGATCAGGAACGCGCGGCGTGCGATCACGGGCATGGCGTCCTCGCTTGCTGTCGCTGCTTGTCCATGCAGAACGATTTCTCCGCGGGCAAGAGATGGACTCAACCTCGAATTGTCAACCGGCTCGACCGCAATGGCGCCCGGCGGGTCGCGTGTTGCTCGCGGGCGGAATCTTCTCCAAGGTGGCGTGAGTTTGTCCATGTGCGACGGCGTCGCGGCCGGCCGGAAAGGCCGGCAACGCCTCGCCGGGATTGGTTCGACACGCAGATCAGGCAAAGGGCCGACATGTCCCGCAAGCTCGAGCTCACCTTCGCCTGCGGCGATTACGAGATCATGCGCGCCTTGAAGGAGGGCATCGTCCGCCCGGAAGGAATCGAGCTGACGGTGCTGACCGACATGGCGGCGTCGCCGCGGCACTGGCGCTTCCTGCGCGGCCGCGAGTTCGACGTGGCCGAGGTCTCCGGTTCGGGCTACATCGCGGCGCGCGACCGCGACCTGCCGTTCCGCGCGATTCCGGTATTCCCCCATCGCCGCTTCCGCCACGGCTTCATCTTCGTCAACACCACCAAGGGCATCCGCAAGCCGACCGACCTGATCGGCCGCAAGGTCGGCACCAAGGGCTATCTGTTCACCGCCGGGCTGTGGATGCGCGGCATCCTCGAGCACGACTACGGCGTGCCGCACAAATCCATCCAATGGCTGAGCGAGACCGACGAGGACGTGGATTTCACGCCGCCGCCCGGTCTCGACATCACCCAGGTGCCGCTCGATAAGTCGCTCGAGGACATGCTGGTCGCGGGCGAGATCGACGCGCTGCTCTCGCCCGATCTGCTGCGGCCGCTCTCCGCCGGCGATGCGCGCGTGGGGCGGCTGTTTCCGAGCTACAAGGAGGAGGAGATCGCCTTCTACCGCAAGACCGGGATTTTCCCGATCATGCACGTCGTCGGCATCAAGCAGGAGATCGTCGAGCGGCATCCCTGGGTGGCGATCAACCTGTACAAGGCGTTCCAGAAGTCGAAGGCGCTCGCCATGGAGCGGATGGAGAATCCGCGCATCGTGCCGCTGGCCTGGTACCGCGAGGGTTGGGAGGAGCAGGAGCGCATCCTCGGCAAGGACCCATGGGAGTACGGGCTGGGCGAGCGCAATGCCAGGAACTTCGAACGGCTCGTGACCTATTCGCACGAGCAAGGCGCGATCAAGCAGCCGCTGCCGCTCGACGAGTTGTTCCTCACCATCTCCGAGGGCCGCAAGCGCGACGAATTCAGGATTTAGCGCGCTCCTCGTCAGCTTTTGCGGATCCGGAACACCAGCACCTCGCCCTCGCGCGAGCTCGCTTCGAGCTTGTCGCCGGTCTGGCGCAGGAGGTTCGGGATGTCGATGGCGGTGAGCGGGTCCGTGCATTCGGCGACGAGGATGTCGCCGGCCTTCAAGGCGATCAGTGCCTTGCGCGCGCGCAGCGCCGGCAAGGGACATTTGAGCCCGCGCAAGTTGATGGTCTTCTCGGCCATGTGACCTCGTCGCCTCGCGGAGCACGACACCAACGTAGCCCGCATTGAGCGAAGCGCCATGCGGGAACGACGCTCCCGGATTTCGCCACGCTCCATCCGGACTGCTATGTTCGAGGCGCCATAATAATGAACCCGGCCATGGTGGTGGAGCCCGACATACCGCAACGCATCCCCCGGCTCACGCCGGTCGACGATGTGCTGGCCCGCGTCGATGCGCTGGTCGCCCCGGTTACAGCGCGCAGATGCGACCTCGCCGCCGCGCTCGGCCGCACGCTGGCCGAGGATGTCGTGACCGCCGCCGCGATCCCGGCAGCGGCGCGAGCGCTGCGCGACGGCTGGGCGGTGGCCTCCGATCTGACGGCCGATGCCGGCGCCTATGCGCCGGCGCCGCTTCCCTCCGCGTCTCGCGTCGACGTGGGCGAGCCG
>JBAUOM010000483.1:0-5359 GCA_049579765.1 Xanthobacteraceae bacterium | reverse complement strand
GCGAGCCGAACGGCGCGTTCGGTATGATCGTCGCAAGGGATCGGATCGTTGAAGACGATCATGATGCCGTCTCCCAGGAACCGTTCCAGCGTGCCCTCGTATCGGAAGATGAGCTCGCCCAGGCTCTCGTGATACTCGCGCAGGACGCCCATGACCTCTTCGGGCTCGGAGGCTTCCGTAAAGGCGGTGAATCCGCGCAGGTCGCAGAACAGCACGGTCACCTCTCGCCGATGGCTGGCCAAGAGCGAGTCGGGCGCGTCCGAGGAGGCGATCATCTGCGCCACCTGCGGCGCCAGGAAACGCTGCAGGCGGCCGATTCGCTCGATTTCCGCTATCTGTTTCGCCACTCGTTCTTCCAGCAGCCGATTCCAGCTCGAGAGTTGTTCGGTCTGCTCCTTGAGCTGCGCCGCCTGCAGTTGCACGGTATCGTGCAGCTCCTTGATGCGGAGCAGCGAGCGGACCCGTGCCACCAATGCCGCCTGCTCGAACGGCTTGGTGAGATAATCGTCGCCGCCCGCCTCGAGACCGTTCACCACGTCGCGGGTGTCGGCTTTGGCTGTCACCAGAATGACGGGAATGAAGCGAAGCGTCGTATCACGTTTGAGCTCCTTGAGAACCGAAATACCGTCGAGCTTCGGCATCATGACGTCGAGCAGGACGAGATCAGGCTCGCAGTCGCGCGCGCGAGCCAGCGCATCTTCGCCGTCGACCGCCGTGACCACCTCGTAGCCCTGCGCGTTGAGTCGAACCCGCAGCACTTCCAGATTTGTGGGATTGTCATCGACCACCAGTATCCGAGCCGGAGTTCGCAAACGAGGGCTCCCTCACGTCACGTCAAGAATTCGCGGATCTTGGCGAGGATGACGCGCGGGCTGAACGGCTTGGCGAAGTAGCCGTCGCAGCCCGCGGCAAGCGCTTTGGTGTCGTCGCCCGACAGGGCATAGGAGGTGACGGCGATGATCGGAATGTGCCGCAGCTCCGGGTTGGCCTTGATCCGGCGGGTGGCTTCATAGCCGTCGACTATCGGCAGCTGAATGTCCATGAGAATGAGATCCGGCCGCCGCTCCGCTGCCATGGCGACCCCCTTTTCCCCGTCGACCGCCTCCAATACCTCGAAACCGGCATTGGTAAGCAGATCGTTGAGAATCCGCCGATTGTTCTCGGTATCCTCGATCACGAGTATGCGCTTGCTCATGCCGCCTGCCTCTGATCGGTCGCGCGCACCGGCAGGTAGATGGTAAAAGTGGAACCCACTCCGGGGGTCGACTGCAGGTCGATGCGGCCGCCGTGCACGTCGACCAGACGGCGCGCGATCGCCAGTCCTAGTCCGGTGCCACCTTTCTGCCGCGTGATGCTGTTGTCAACCTGTTGAAAGTCTTCAAAGATGCGTGCCCGGTCGGCGGGGGGGATGCCGGGACCGGTGTCCTGCACCGCAATGATGAAATGGTCGTCCATTGCTCCCGCGCGCACCTCGACGGACCCGGTGTCGGTGAACTTGATCGCGTTGCCGACGATGTTTAGTAGCACCTGCGTCAGGCGCCGTTCATCGCCGTAACCGACTGGAAGATCGGCGGAAACGACGGGCCTGACCTCGATGCCTTTGGCCCGCGCCAGCGAGCCCGTCGATGCCACCACCGTCTCCACGATCCCCTGCATAGAGTAGTTGTCGAGCGCCAAGCTGAGTTGCCCGGCCTCGATCTTGGAAATATCGAGCACGTCGTTGATCAGACTCAGAAGATGTTTCCCGTCCTTCTGGATACGCTCCAAGATCTCCAGCGCCTTGTCCGGCAGCGTGCCGTAGAGGCCGTCCGCGAGCAGCTCGGCAAAGCCGAGTATGCCGTTCAAGGGCGTCCGCAGCTCGTGGCTCATATTGGCGAAGAACTGACTCTTGTGCTCGTTGGCGATGGCCAGTTCGCGCCCCTTCTGGTCGACCTCGCGAAATAGCCGTGCGTTGTTCATTGCGAGCACCGACTGATCGGCGAAGGTTCGCATCAGCGCGAGAGTGCTTGCGGGGAAATCTCCGGCAGCTTGCCGCTGCAGTACCAGCGCTCCCGCGATCTCGTCCTGCCCGAGCAGCGGCACGACCAGCACGGAATGGAACCCGGCCGACAGCGTGATATCCCGCAGCGGGTAACTTGGAGCCCGCGAAAGGTCGGGCACGCAGATCGGCTCGCGTTGCTTGGCTGCGAGCCCCATGACGCTGTCGTCGAGCCCGACACGGGTGGCGCGCACGGCGTCCTGAAACGCCGGATCGAGCGCATAGGTGCCGGCAAGCTCGAACGAATCCCGCGATGCGTCATAGCTGTAGATCGCGCCCGCGTCCGCGTGGGCGAGCTCCACGGCGCGAGTCACGATCGTGGCGAGCACGGACTTGAGGTCGAGAGACGAAGCCACTGCGCGGCCGATCTCCTCGAGCGCCTGCAATTCGCTGACAGAACGCGCGAGATCGCGCGTGCGCTCCGCAACCTTTTGCTCCAGCCGGCCATATGACCCCTGCAACTGGTCGGCCATTCGGTTGAAATGATTTGCCAGCTCCTCGATTTCGTCGCCCGTTCGGACGTCGATGCGATGGCCGAAATCGCTGGCTTCGAGCTGCTGGGCGCCGACCTGCAATGCGCGAATGGGAACCACCATTTCGCGTGCCATCAGCACGCCGGACAGCACCGCGAGCAGCACGCCCAGGGCCAGCAGCCAGCCGGTGCGGAACAACAGGCTGTAGACCGGCTGCAAGGCCGTGCTCAGCGGCTGCTCGAAGAACACATACCAGCGCATCCGTGGTATGGTCGCTGCGGCGGCGAGGACCGAGTGGCCCTCGGAATCCTTGCCGAATTCCACGGGTTGACCGCCCGGCTTGATCATGGCCGCGACCTGGGGAAGATTGGCGAGATCCGTGCCCAGGCGTTGCTCGGGATTGGAATCGGCGAGCAGCCGTCCGGATGGCCCCACGACGTAGGCCTCGTTGCCTTTCCCGATCTGATCCGCATCGATGAAATTGGACAAAAACTTGAGATTTATCTCGGCGACCGTCGAGCCGGCGTTCCGGCCGGAATGTGGCATGGCGATGGTCATGAACGGATCGAGTCCGTCGAAATAGACCGGCGAAAGCCAGACCGATCGACCTTGCGTCTCGGTGAAGCGCGGATTGCCGGAATAATCGATCCCGCTGTCCAAGACGAGTTCCCTGCGCGTCAGCCGCAGCTGCTCCTTACCGGAGCCATCGAGTTGGATCACGCGATCGATGGCCGGCACCTGCTGCAGCAGCAACGCGTAGTCCGCCCGACGCTGGTCGAGCGTGGTCGAGCTGGCGCGCGTCGCCCAGCTGATCTGCCGTTCGATTTCGGACACGAACTGCTCAATGCGCCGGGCCGTGGATTCGGCCTTTTCCGACTGCGCCTTTGCCAGCAGGTCTGTGGTATCGCGGTACATGAACCAGGTCTCGAGCCCCCCGTTCAAGACCAGCAGGAGCACAACCAATCCGACGACGGAGAGGACGTATTTGCCGAACAGGCCTTTCCACCAGCGTCTGCGCGGTGCTTCCTGCATCGGAATGCGCCCGCGTCAGCGCTGCCCCGTGCGAGCGGCGTCGGCGACAATAGGCCTGACCTTGTCGCCATCGCGCAGGGAGCTGCCGGCATTGGCCACGACCATGTCGCCTTCGCGCAAGCCGTCGCGGATTTCGGTGTCGGTGTCCGAGTGGAAACCGACTTGGACCAGCCGCGTTTCGATGACGTCGTCGCGTACGATCTGTACGCTCGTGCCTTCGGTCCGGTAGCGCACCGCCGAGCGGGGAACCGATATGCCGCAGCTGCGGTTGGCATCGATGGTGGCGCGGGCGAACATTCCGAGCCGCAGCAAAGGGTCGCGCTCCAGTGAAATTCGAGCCCGGCCGAGTTGCGTGTGTTGATCGATCTTGGCCGGAATCAGGCGAACCCGCCCGGACAGATCGTTACCGGCCCCGATCTCGACGCGGGCAGTCTGGCCGGTAGCGAGCGCCGGGACATGGATGCTCGGCACTTCGGCCTCGAGCTCGATGTCGTTGTCGACCGCGATCCGGAACAGCGGTTCGGGCGAAAGCGGCGATGCCGTCGCTCCCACCACGGCGGTGCTTCGCGTGATGACCCCGGCGGCCGGCGCCCGCAGCGTCGTGGTCTTGCCGGCGCCGGTATCCGGACCTGGTCCGGATTGACGGTTCAGGCGGACGAGCGTCTGACCTTCCGTGACCCGATCCCCTTCGCTCGCCAACACTTCGACTACTCTGGCCCCGGGCGCATCGAGCGTCACGACGGCCTCCTCCCGCGCAACGAGGAAGCCGGTGACGCGAATGGAGGAGGAGAAACATCCGCTCGCTGCGCGCACCACCACGACCTGTGCGGCGGGCTGCGAATTGGTCTCGGCCCGTCCGGGCAGCGTCATCGCCAGGTCTGCCGCGATGACGAGGGCAGCGCTGGCTGCGGTGATCGTCACCGGAACGAAAGCTTTCATGGTCTATACCCGGATTCCGGTCCACGCCGCATGATCGGTGTGAGAGCGGCGCTCGGCGGCGCTACGGCCGATGCAACTACGGCAACTCCCGTACCACCCGAAATCCATTCGCGATATAGCGAACGTCCGTGTCGTACCTGAAGCGTGACATCGAGCGCAGATACCTCGCTTGGCTGTCGAATGCCCCGCCGCGCAAAACGCGCAGCCGGCACTGGCCGCTCGTCCACGCCGAGCCGTTGTTGGGCGCGCCGCGATAGTTGTCGTTCCAGCAATCTTCGATCCATTCCGCTGCGTTGCCTGCGGTGTCGTAAAGACCGAACGGATTCGGCTTGTAGGAACCGACCGGGGCGGTCTTTTGAGTCTCGCCGGTGTTGCACTCGCGACAGTTGGCTTGGCGGGAACCGACGTCACGGCCCCACCAGTACGGCATGTTCGTCCCGCCCCGGGCCGCGTATTCCCATTCCGCTTCGGTGGGAAGCCGGTAGGTCTTCCCGGTCTTCTGAGAGAGCCAGGTCACGAACGCCTTGGCGTCGAGCCAGCTGACATTGATCACCGGACGGTTTCCGCGCCCCCATTCGCGATCGTCGGGCCGGTACTTGCATCCTCCTTCGTCCACGCATTGGTCCCATTCGCTGAACGTCACTTCGTACCGCCCGATAGCGAACGGCTTCGCGATGGTCACGCGGTGCGTCGGATTTTCGTATTCCGAGTTCGAGCCCATCTCGAAAGAGCCGGCCGGGAGCACCACGAGTTCGACGCAGCCTGAACAGTCGCGGAAGGTGTCGCCGGGCCTGAAGCCGTCGCGAGGGGGTTCGGTAGCCGGCGCAGTCGAAGACACCCGCGGCGCGGGGCCGGCCGCAGGGGGCGGGGCGGGGGC
>JBAUOM010000482.1:0-2086 GCA_049579765.1 Xanthobacteraceae bacterium | reverse complement strand
GGCCGCCTCCGGGTCGAACTTCTCGGATTTATGCGCCACCACCGGAACGCCGTAATGCAGCGCTGGCAGCAGCACGTTGAGCAGGCCGCCGGCCCACGCCCAGTCCGCCGGCGTCCAGAACCGGTCGCCCGGTTGCGGCAGGAATTCGTGCGGGACCTCGATGCCGGGCAAATGACCGAGCAGCACCCGGTGGGCATGCAGCGCACCTTTCGGCGGCCCGGTTGTGCCGGAGGTGTAGACCATCAGCGCCGGATCGTCGGCGGCGGTGGCGGTTGGCGTGAAGTCGGCGGCCGCGCGCGCGAGCAGGGCGTGAAAGTCCTCCGCGCCCTCCGCCGCGCCGTCGATCGAGAGCACGAGGTCGAGCGCGGACCGCGCATCGTGCGCGAGCTTGGCGAGCCCTTGCGCGTTGGTGATCAGGGCGCGGGCGCCGGAATCCTTCAGCCGGTACGCGACCGCGTCGACGCCGAACAGCATCGCGAGCGGCAGCGCGACGGCACCGAGCTTATAGATCGCGATGTGGCTGACGGCGACCGCCGGCGATTGCGGCAGCAGGATCGCGACCCGATCGCCGCGTCCGAGGCCGCGGGCCGCGAGCAAGTTGGCGAGCCGGTTGGAGCGCTCGCGCAGCGCTCCGTAGCCGATCTCCTCGGCGACGCCATCGGCCCCCAGGTCGAGAATGGCGGTGCGGCCCGGCGCGATCGCCGCCCAGCGGTCGCAGACATCGACGCCGATATTGAAATGCGCCGGCAAGTGCCATTGGAACGAGCGGTAGAGCGCGTCGTAGTCGCGCGTCGCGGGAAGGACGTGGGCGGCATACATGGCGGCGCAGGCTATAGCGTTTCGTGGCGCGGTGGGAACGGCTCACCCGCCGCCAGAGCGCCGAGCGCAAGGCCCGGGACCAGTCGCGTTCCGGCGGCACAGGCGCGGGAAATGGGAGGCGCGGCCGCTGGCGCGCGGCCGGCGCAGGGCAATCATCAATCCGAAAGTCGGCGGCGCGGACCACCGCCGCGCCGGCGGACCGCTGGCATCATCGGCCGGCGCGCGCGTATCTTGCCGCCTTACGCTTTTGCCGGCTGTGCTTGGTCGCGGCAACCTTGCCACGGCTCCCGCGCTTGGCAACCGAGCTGTTGTGCGATTCGCCGGCTTCTTGAATGTGCGCGGGATCCGCGCCGGGCATGGGGCGGCTCAACCCGTATTTCGAGCCGTGGACGTCCAGCCACTTCCAGACCACTTCCGCGTCGCCCTCGGCGCTGGTGATGTCGATAGCGCGGCCATGGCCGTAACCGCCGGTGCGGCGGCTGCCGCCGTGGAGCGAGTTGCCGGTGCTCGCCTTGAAGCCGGAGGCGAGCCGCTGGCGATAATCGTCGCGGAAGGCGCTCAGCATCGACCACTGGATGCCGTCGGCGTCCATCGCGCGGCCGGCGGCATAGAGCCGCTGTCGGAAGCCGGGGTCCATCCCGCCGATGACATAGTCTTCCAGCGCCAGGCCCATGCGTTTGGCTGCGGCGGGATCCTTCCAGGTAAAGTCGCCGGTCGAATCGCGCTTGACGGGCTGGCGCTGATAGACCTCCCACAGATAGTCGTCGACTTCCTCCAGGAATCCGGCGCCCGGATTGCGGCGCCGCACGACGCTCTCGCGCGACTGCGAGTCCGCGGCGTCGCTGGGCGCGAACGCGACGAAGCCGTGCACCTTGATCAGCCCCTGCGTCTCCGGAATTGCCGAGGCGAGCGCCACGCGCGGTTTGGGATTAAGGAAGCGAATGGTCTGGATCGCGCGCTGATAATAGGAGATGGGTTGGTCGGGTTGGCCGGGTTGGTCGGGCAGGCCGACGTGATCGGCGCCGCCGTCCTCGTCGGGCACCGGTGCGTGGAACAGCGACGGCCGGCGAACGACGACGGTCTGGTTGCTGGCGAGCGCGAAGCCCCGTGCGGCCGGCTCGTGACCGGGCGCGGCGGGCTCGACGTCGCGATTGTTCACGATGGCCAAGGCCGCGACCCCGGCGGTCAGGGCCACTGCGACGAGCTTGAACCCGAGCACGGCGTGCGGCAGCGCCGCGTTCAATACGATCGCGGGACGGCGCAACGC
>JBAUOM010000481.1:0-7147 GCA_049579765.1 Xanthobacteraceae bacterium | reverse complement strand
GGTGAGAGCAGCGGCCAGAGCTGATTGGCCGGTACGCGCTCGAGCATGTCGAGGGCGCCGATGCGCACCATGGGATCGGGGTCCGACAGCCCCGCCCGCGCCAGATTGATGTTCGCGGGCGAGACGTGCGGCCCAAGTTCGCTCAGCGCGCCGGCGCGGACAAATGCGGGCGCATTGCCATCGGATGCCACGGCGGCGAGGAGCGCCGCCGCGTCGCCCTGTTCGGTCCAGGCGGAGTGGAAAGCCTCGGCGTATTTCTGGAACCCCTTTCGGGTCGGTCCGTGCCAGCCCTCGATCGCCGTCGCCGCCCATTCCGGCGACCTGTCGGCATGGCAGTCGTTGCAGGCATTGGGCGTGCCGAGCTTCGCCGACAGATCCGGTCGTGGAATGCGGAAGCCATGGTCGTGTCGCCGGTCGACAACCATGTAGGTGTGGGCGGGCATATGACAGGAGCCGCAGGCGAGCGCCGGCTTTACCTCCGCGTGATGGTGGTGCGTGACCGCCGCGTACGTGTCGGATGAGTGACATTGCAGACAGACACCGTCGCCAGCAGCACGAAGGTTTGCGCCGTGCGGCTCGTGGCAATCGCCGCAGGTGACGCCCGCCGCGAACATCCTGCTCTGCTTGAACGAACCGTAATTGTAGACCTCGTCGAGCATCTGTCCGTCGGCCTGGTAGAGTCCGCGCGCGAGCGGCGAGACGACATGCGTGTCGGATAGCCAGTGGCCTGGCACCCAGTTCTCGGAAAAGCCGCCGCGTCGTGCGTGGCATAGGCCGCAGGTCTCGACCTCCTTGCGTAGCGGCGGCGGCGTGAAGTTGCGCTGCGCGTTGCCAGTCGTCGGATCGCGGCGCCACACGATATCCCGGCGCTCGTCGAATCGCACGAGCAGCCCCTTGCTCGGGTCATCGCTGTTGCCGAACGGCCACCAGCTTTGCCGCGCGCGCGCCCAGTCGACGTGGCGCGAGCCTTGCCCGTGACAGGCCTCGCAGCCCACGCTGATTTCGGCGAAGCTCGTGGCAAAGCGATCGTTGGCCGCATCGTAATTCTTGCGCACACCGGTCGAGTGACATTCCGCGCACATGAAATTCCAGTTCTGGTTCAGCTTGGTCCAATGCAGCACGTCGTCGTGCTTGATCTGCTCGTTCGGATAGAGATGGAACCAGCGGTGACCACCCTGGGCTTTGGGGCGGCTATCCCAGGCGAGCGACAGCGCCTGCAACCGGCCGTCGGGGAACTCGACCAGATACTGCTGCAGCGGATCGATCCCGAAGGTGTACTTCACCTCGAAGGTGGCGAGCTTGCCGTCCGGGCCGTCGGTCTCGACCAGGAATTTTTCGCCCTGGCGGAAGAAGCGGGAATGCACGCCGTGATAATCGAAGCTTGTATCGGAGAAGTCGCCGAGCACGGCCTTGTCGGTCGCATGCTGCATGGCGAGCTTATGCTGCGATGCGCGCCACAGCTCCGCTTCTGGCCGGTGGCAGCCGGCGCAGGTCTCGCTGCCGACGAAGGTTGCTGAGGAGCCAGGTTCCGCAATCGGGTCCCGCCACGACGGATTGCGCCAGAACTGAAAAGCGACTCCGACACAAATAACCAGAGCTGCCCCAAGTGACGCCGCAACCCAGACCCTGGACTTCGACCGAAGGTGGGTGGTGGTGCTGCGTATGGGCGCATTCTGCGGTGGTACGGTCCGCACTCTGTCACCGGACGTCTTTTGTGATCCGCTCTTCGGGGCTTTGCGCCGTTTGTGCTTCACATTGCCTCGCTTGCGCAATGAAAGTCGCCGGCAATGCAACCGAGAGACCTGTCATATCGAGCATCTGGCGCCGATTTCGGTGGCATCACTACTCGAACGCAAAGATGCGCCTCCAGTCGTTCTTCATGCTGATCACCGTCCAGCCGTCCTTCCTCGCCTCGTCGTAGAGCGCCTGCGTGAAGGTGCCGACCCTGCTGTCGGGCAGGCCCTGGGCCGGGCCGTAAGCGTATTCGCGCGCGGCATCGTCGTGCAGCACCAGCATCTTCAGCCGCGCGCCGGCACCCGCGCCGGTCCATTCCAGCATCTGGCGGTCGCCGGTCGAGTTGCCGAACGCGGCGTAGGGCCGGCGGCCGATCATGAGGTGAATCCCCTCCGGCTTACCGGCGTTGTTGTCGTTCAGAATGAGCTTCGGCTCCTTGGTCAGGAACGGCTTGCCGTCCTTGCCGTAGCCGTACTTCGTTCCGCCCGCCGTGCCGACCACCTGCTCGGGCGGGATGCCGTAGACCTTTTGCGCATACACGCGTACAAAATCCTGGCCGCCGCCGGTCACGATGTAGGTCTTGTAGGCGTTGTCGCGCAGGTAGCTCAACACTTCGAGCATCGGCTGATAGGCGAGCTCGGTGTAGGGTCGGTTCCAGCGCGGATGCCTGGCCGTCTCCAGCCACTTCTTCGCCTCGGCCTTGAAGTCCTGCACCGTCATGCCGGTCAGCGTCGCGGCGAGGATCCTCTCGAGGTCCCGCATCGAGAGCTTCGCCATCGCTTCGCGATTGCCTGACAGCACGGTCTTGAAGGGCTCGACGTTCCTGAGCTCAGGCTTCTTCGCCACCACCGCCGGGACGCGCTCCAGGCAGTAGACCACCTGCGTGTACAGGGGATGCTCGACCCAGAGCGTGCCGTCCTGGTCGAACACCGCGATGCGGTCCTCCGGGAAGAGGTAGCTCGGGCTCGACCGGTCGATGGTCGCGCGCACGAAGTCGAAGATCGCCTGCTTCGCCGCCCCGTCGTTCCACGACGGCAGCAGCCCGCCCGACGCTGCCGTTTGCGCCGGCACCGGGGTGGGGAGGAGCGGCCCAAACACGGCTGCCAGCGACACGAACGCTGAGAGCAGAAGGCGACGGCTTAGAGCGGAGGGTCGATTGATCGGATTCACGCTTGTCTGTCTCGGACGCTGAATGGGCTCATTTCATGATCGGTGGTGGGATTGAGCCTCACGCTGGAAACGATTGGAGCGGAGGCGGCCCACGCGACGACGGGTTGCTGATCGGCTCTTGCAGCCACCTGCGAGCGCCCCACAGTGGGACGCCCGCTCGGTCGCCCATCGAACTCGTCTCACGCGGCCTAGTCGCTGGCGTGACTGGCGTTGGCCTTCTTGACCTGCTCGATGATCCCACTGAGGTTGTAGGTCTCGGGAGGCTGCAGGGGCGGGAACTGCTCGAAGCTCAGCAGGTGCTTCAGCCACAGCTGCTGGCCGATCGGCAGCATGTTCCAGTCATACTGGAAGGCGGTCAGCGGGCCGCCGAGGGCACCGCCCAGGCTCATGGCCGTCTTCTGGTTGATGCCGACCGCCTGCTCGAACGGATCACGCTTGATGTTGTCAACCAGGGTGAAGTGGAAGGGGATGAGCGGCAGGATCCAACCGGCCGGCCCTGGCTGCGACATGGTGTAGTACATCTTCCAGTTCTTGTAGCGCACCGCCGACGGCGTCGCGCCGGAGTAGTAGAAGAAGTAGTCGCGCGCTGACTTCTCCGACGTTCCCTCCAGATACTCGCGCTGGTCGAAGCCGTCGAGCGTGGTCTTGACGATGCCGGGATACTGGCCGGCCTCGATCTGCAGCCTCAGCCCGTCGCCCTTGGGCCCGCCGGCGATGTCGACGAAGGTGGGCACCCAGTCGAGCGCGGCGAACAGCTGATTCTTGACCGTGCCCGGCCTGATGTGTCCCGGCCAGCGGACGACCATCGGGGCGCGGTAGCCGCCTTCCCAGGCCTCGCCCTTCTGGCCTTTGAACGGCGTGACGCCGCCGTCCGGGAAGCTGATCGCCTCGGCGCCGTTGTCGGTGGTGAACACGACGATGGTGTTGCTGGTCTGGCCCATGTCCTCGATCTTCTGGAGGACGAGGCCGATGTTGTCGTCCATCTGCTTCATGCCGGCTTCGTTGACGCCCCAGTCCTTGCCGCCTTGCTCGCCCACCATCGCGTAATATTTCGGCGACAGCACGGTGGTGACGTGCATGCGCGCGGGATTGTACCAGACGAAGAACGGCTTGTTGGTCGTTCTGGGGTCGTTGCGGTCGAGGAAGTCGATGACCTTGGCGGAGATTTCCTCGTCCACCGTCTTCGAGCGTTCCAGGGTCAGCGGTCCTTCGTCGCTGCATCGCTGGTTCGCCGCCGTGCCGTCAGAGGACTTGCACCAGATGACCGGGCGCGGAGGCGTCAGACAGGTCGTGGTCTTGGGATCCACGGCGCCCGGGACCTCCGGAATGCCGGGGATCGGCGTGTTCCTGCACGGGGGGGCGATGGTCTGCTCGGTCGGGCTCTTGTTGATGTCGGGGAAGCTCACCTGCTGCATGGCGTCGAGGTGGTAGAGGTAGCCCCAGTACTCCTGGAAACCATGCGCGGTCGGCAACGCCTCGGTGTGATCGCCGAGGTGGTTCTTGCCGAACTCGCCGGTGGTGTAGCCGAGATCGAGCAGGAACTTGGCGAGTGCCGGGGTGCCGGGCCGCAGATACGAGGGACTGCCCGGCAGCTGCGGCGGGATCATGCCGGTGCGCACCGGATACATGCCGGTGAAGAAGGCGTTGCGGCCGGAGGTGCAGCTCTGCATGGCGACGTAGTCCATGAAGATCGCGCCCTCCTGCCCGATGCGGTCGATGTTGGGCGTCTCGCCGACCATCAGGCCGCGGTGATAGATGCTCGGCTGCATCCAGCCGATGTCGTCGCCCATGATGAATAAGATGTTGGGCTTCTGCTGCTGCGCAGCCGCCGGCGTGCTTGCCGCCGTCGCGGCGACGAACAGCGCCAGCAAGCCGAGCCATAGCTCTCGACAGAGTTTCATGATGTGATCCTCCACTCGTGCATCTGGTCGTCACGTCCGTTACGCGAATCGGGCGCGCGCGGTGGGCCGGCAAGATCGTCTTGCGTTGCTGGTTTCCTCCTCCGCCGTGACGGGAAAATCCCCGGCATCATCGTGCGACCAATATTATCAGGAGGGCAATCACAACCTCGCGACACGCTGAAGAACGGGCAGTCGTATTGACCAATTGTCTTCGACATAAGACTTCTTTATTGCGCATTCGCCCGATTTGAGCTCGCGGCTTGCGTTTGAATTCCTTGTGCTCGCACGCCGGCGCGAACATGCATCGGTGCACTCAACCCATTGCAATATTGCTCGCTCGCGTTGCTGCATGCGGCAAAAGAACAGTGACCCACAGGTCACACATGCCAAGATTCAGTCCTGCCGCTGAGATGAAGAATGCGCGCGCCCCGCGCGCGCCTCAACTTGATGTCGGAGTGTCGCGCAGGCCACGGGGGCGCACTCGGAAGTCACATCCATCATCCGAGCTGCTGGTCGCTGGCGCGGCAGCGCCTTTGCCTGTTCCGAGGGTAGCAGAAGGCCGGGGCTGACATGGAACGCACGCCAACGGGGACCGCATCGCGAGCCACATATCGAACGAGCCGCGCGCACCTCACACGGCGTATCTCGACCGGCGCCTTGGCCGCCGCACTCGCGCTTGTTTCGCAGGCGTCGCTTGCCGACGAAGGCGGCGTGAGCTTCTGGATCCCCGGCTTCTTCGGAAGCCTGGCGGCAGCCCCACTGCAACCGGGCTGGGCCCTGCAGACCAATTACTACCACACCAGCGTATCGGCCGGCGCCGAAGTGGCGCGGGCGCGCGAGATCACGATCGGGAAAATCCCGGTCACGGTCAACGCCAACCTGAGCGCGACTCTCGACGCGCGGGCCGATCTCGGCTGGGCGCTGCCGATGTACACCTTCGCCACGCCGGTTTTCGGCGGCCAGGCCACCGTGGGCGCGATCGGAACATATGGCCGCGTCAGCACGTCGCTGGCGGGGACGCTCTCCGGCACCTTGGCGACTCCATTGGGAACGTTCCCGTTCTCGCGCTCCGACAGCATCAGCGACGCGGTGTGGGGCTTCGGGGACCTCTTGCCGATTGCCACGCTGCGCTGGAACGCGGGCGTCCACAACTACATGACCTACATCACCGGGGATGTACCGGTCGGGGCGTACGACTCGACCCGCCTTTCCAATCTCGGCATCGGGCACGGCACGATCGATGCCGGCGGCGGCTATACCTATTTCAATCCGGCGACCGGGCACGAATTCTCAGGCGTGCTCGGCTTCACCTACAATTTCGAGAACCAGTCGACCCAGTACCAGAACGGCGTCGACATGCATTTCGATTGGAGCGCGTCGCAGTTCCTGACCAAGCAGTTTCAGATCGGAGCGGTGGGCTACGTCTACAAGGAGATCGGCTGCGACAGCGGCTCCGGCGACCGCGTCGGCTGCTTCCAGTCGCAGGTGGCCGGGGTTGGCCCGCAGCTCGGCTTCATCTTTCCGGTCGGCGACCTGCAGGGCTATCTCAATCTGAAGTATTACAGCGAATTTGCAGCGGAGAACCGTGCCCACGGCTGGAACAGCTGGGTCACGCTCACGATTTCGCCGCCTGCACCCACGCCGACCGCACCGCCCAGGCGCATGGTCACGAAATAGCAGCCCTGGGGCAGACCAAGCCGCATGATGCGCCCGGACGGCCGGACGCGACGGACCTCCGCGGCTGCGCGCGGTCTACTGCCGCACGGCGCAGGTCCACGCCTCGACGACGCTCAAGCGCGCTTGAGCAGAGTCTGCTCCAGCGCCGCGGTGGGCTTGAGGAAGAACACCAGCATGGTGCAGCCGTTCGGAGCGGTCGGCGAATGGCGGCTGCCCTTGGCGCGGATGACGAAATTGCCGGCGGTGCATTCGCCCTCGGCGTCGAGCAGCGAGCCTTCGAGCACGAAGGTCTGCTCCAGGTCCTCGTGCACGTGCGCGGGAATGCCGGCGCCGGGCGCAAGCTTCGCCAGGATGGTCAACATGCCGGTGGCGGGATCGTGATAGATCACCTTCATCTTGTTCCCCGGCGCGGTCTCGATCCACGGCACCGCCTCGGTCTCGACGAAGCGCGAGGCCAGCGCGCCGAGCGATGATGCTTCAGCCATGGTGTCCTCCTCCAATATGCTCCTCTCGCATCAGCCTACGCGCCGGCGGCGAGGCGGTCCAGATTGCAGGCGGCTCGGCCGGCGGCCCTCGACGGGGCGGCCGCCGCGACGATCGTTCTAGAGCGCATCCCGATTAGGTCGAATCGGGAAGCGCTCTAGATTCCTTGGCTTTGCGCATGT
>JBAUOM010000480.1:0-1602 GCA_049579765.1 Xanthobacteraceae bacterium | reverse complement strand
ACCTCCCCGGCGGCGAGGTCCTGCTGATCGATGAGAGCTACAACGCCAACCCCGCTTCGATGCGCGCGGCGCTCGCTTTGCTCGGCCACGCCGACGTCGCTGCGCGCGGCCGCCGCATCGCGGTCCTGGGCGACATGCTGGAACTCGGGCCGCGCGGGGCGGAGCTCCATCGCGAGCTGTCCGAGACAGTGCTCGCGCAAGAGGTCGATCTGGTCTTCTGCTGCGGTCCGCTGATGCGCGCCCTGTGGGAGGCCCTTCCCCCCGGCCGCCAGGGGGGCTATGCCGAAACCTCGACCGCGCTCGAACCGCAGCTGTTCGCGGCCATCCAGCCGGGCGACGCCATCATGATCAAGGGCTCTCTCGGCTCGCGGATGGCGCCCATCGTCAAGGCGCTGCAAAGCCGCTATCCCCGGCGGGCGCGGGGCGCTGAGCCCCGCCAGGTTTCGACCATGAACGGCTGACCCATGCTGTACTGGCTCTCGGCTTTCTCGGACACGATCGGCCCGCTCAACGTCCTGCGCTACATCACGTTCCGCACCGGCGGCGCGACGATCACCGCGCTCGTGTTCGTGTTCCTGTTCGGCCCCATGATCATCGACCAGCTCCGGCTCAAGCAGGGCAAGGGCCAGCCGATCCGCAGCGACGGGCCGCAATCGCACCTGGTCACCAAGAAGGGCACGCCCACCATGGGCGGGCTGATGATCCTGTTCGGCATCCTGGTTTCGACGCTGCTGTGGGCCAATCTGGGCAACCGCTACGTCTGGATCGTGCTCGGGGTGACGTTGAGCTTCGGCGCGATCGGCTTCTACGACGACTACCTGAAGGTGACCAAGCAGACCCATGCCGGCGTTTCCGGCAAGCTGCGCCTTCTCATCGAGGCCGCGATCGCGGCTGCGGCGTGCTATTTCATCGTCTCGCTCGGCCGCCAGCCGTTCGCCTCCTCGCTGACCTTTCCGTTCTTCAAGGAGCTGGTGCTGCCGCTCGGCTGGTTCTTTCTCGTGTTCGGCGCCTTCATCATCGTCGGCGCCGGCAACGCGGTGAATCTGACCGATGGCCTCGACGGGCTGGCCACGGTGCCGGTGATCATCGTCGCGCTGAGCTTCGGCTTCATCTCCTATCTCTCCGGCAACTCGTTCTTCGCCGACTATCTCAATATCCACTACGTCGCGGGCACCGGCGAGCTCGCGGTGCTGTGCGGCGCGGTGATCGGCGCCGGACTGGGCTTTCTCTGGTTCAACGCGCCGCCGGCCTCGATCTTCATGGGCGATACCGGCTCGCTCGCGCTCGGCGGCATGATCGGGACGATCGCGGTCGCCACCAAGCACGAGATCGTGCTGGCCGTGGTCGGCGGACTGTTCGTGCTCGAGGCGGTGTCGGTGATCGTGCAGGTGCTCTCGTTCCAGCTCACCGGAAAGCGCGTGTTCCGGATGGCGCCGATCCACCACCATTTCGAGCAGCTCGGCTGGACGGAGCCGCAGATCGTTATCCGTTTCTGGATCGTCTCGGTCGTGCTGGCGCTGGCGGGGCTTTCCACGCTCAAGCTGCGGTGACCTTCGTGCTGGCGGGTACGCAAGTGCCACGGGCACCGCGCGCTTGGCGCCC
>JBAUOM010000479.1:0-1545 GCA_049579765.1 Xanthobacteraceae bacterium | reverse complement strand
CGTTGGCGCTGGCCGCGGCCGCCGGCCCCGCGCGGGCGGCCATGCGCCCGGACGACAAGTTCGATCTCGTGATCAAGGGCGCCGACGTGCTCGATCCCAGCCAAGCGCTGCGCGGCCGGCGCGACATCGGCATCCGCTACGGTCTGATCGAATCGGTCGAGGCCGACATTCCCGCCGCCCGCGCGCTGCGCGTCCTGGACGCCGCCGGCAAGCTGGCGACGCCCGGACTGATCGACCTGCATTGCCACGTCTATCCCTACGGGTCGGCGATCGGCATCCCGGCGGACGAGCTTGTCCCGTATCAATGCACGACGACCTGCGTTTCGGCGGGCGATGCGGGCGCGAACAATTTCGCCGCCTTCCGGCGCTATGTCGTCGCCCAGACGCGCACGCGCCTCTACGCCTTCGTGCACATCGCAAACACCGGCCTCGCTCCGTTCCCGGTCGCCGAACTCTACAATATCGACTTCGCGCAGGTCGACGCCGCCGCCAAGGCGGTGGGCGAGAACGCCGACATCGTGCTCGGCGTCAAGGTGCGCATGTCGGAGAACGTGATCGCCAAGCACGGCCTGGAGCCGCTGAAGCGGGCGATCGCCGCCTGCGAGAAGTCTGGCACCGGCGGCAAGGTGATGTGCCACATCGGGGGCGTGGAGACGCGCGAGCTGATGTCGCAGATCCTCGACCTGCTGCGGTCAGGCGATATCCTCACCCACGCCTATTCCGGAGCGCCCAATCTCGGCGGCGCCTTCACCAATATCGTGCAGGACGGACGGCTGTTGCCGGCGGCGCTGAGCGCCAAGCAGCGCGGGGTGATCTTCGACGTCGGCCACGGCGGCGGCAGCTTCGACTACACCGTCGCCGAGCCCGCGATCGCGCAGGGCTGTCCGCCCGATACCATCTCCTCCGACATCCACGTGTTCTCCGGCAACACGCCCGGCAAGCCGTACCTGACCTGGGTGATGAGCAAGTTCATGGGGCTTGGCTTTACGCTCGAGCAGGTCGTCGCCATGGCGACGATCAATCCCGCCCGCATCATCGATCGCGGGCCCAAGCTCGGCACGCTGCAGGTCGGGGCGCCCGGCGACGTGGCGATCATGGAATTGGTCGAGGGCGACGTGTCGTTCGTCGATACCCGCAACAACACCCGTACCGGTCGCGCCTACCTCAAGCCGGTGCAGACCGTGACGGCCGGCGTGCCGTTCGGACGGCCGTACCATTCACCCTTCGCGGTGCGCTAGACGCGTCGCGAAATACGATCAAGCCATCTCCGCCCTGATCTTCGCGCGCAGCGCGTCGATGGACATGAGGCCCTTGGCGGTCTCCACGTGCCAGAAGGTCCAGCCGTTGCAGGCTTCCAAGCCCTGCGCCAGCGCGCCGATGCGGTGAATGGAGCCGACTGTTTCCCCGAGCGCGATGGCGCCGTCGGCGCGCACCAGCGCCTCGACCTTGCGCCTGGCATCGCGCAGGCGCGCGCCCGGCATCACCAGGCCGCGCTCGATCAGCGCCGAGAACGGCACGCGCGGCGCTTCGCGCGCAGTCATGAAG
>JBAUOM010000478.1:0-1797 GCA_049579765.1 Xanthobacteraceae bacterium | reverse complement strand
GCCTACGCCCAACCAGGGTGCTTGGCGATGCAAACTCGACGCCGGGGACGGACGCTTGTCACAGCACCCGGTAGCGATCGCTCAAGGAGGACACTCTGTCGCATCCTCGCCCCCCCTTTGGAACGATGCCAGGCAGGGAAGCGTTACGGGATTGGACCCTGAAGAGTGTGGTTTCGTCCTCTGCTGTGGTCGGGAGTGCTGCGCGGAAGCCCCGCCGTTCCACCGGGCGGGGCTTTCGCCCGTCTGCAGAGACGAGGACCAGGTGATGCCGCAGCTGTCGCCTCGCAAGGGAATGCCCAGCCCGCGCTTGAGCGCCGCGGAATTCCGCGAGCGCTTTCTGTCCCAGTTCCGAGATCCCTCATTCGAACCACTGGCGCCCGAACTCGACAAGATCGCGGCCGCGGCCTGGGAGGCCTACGGCAGCCATCGCAAGAGCCCGCGCACGCGCAAGGCCGGCAGCGAATTCGCCGATCCGAACTACGAGCTGTCGGTCGATTGGCTCGAGGCGCGCGCCGCCATCGCGGATGCGCAACGCCGTTACGAGGAACGGAGCACGCCGGCCATTCTCCTGATCAATTGCTCGTCCCGCAGCGAGCACACCTGCCCCGGCGAGATGTCGAAATCCTATCGCCTGGTCGAGATCTCGCGCGAGGTGTTTGCCGCTTCAGCGGACGTCGAGGTCGCGGTGCTCGACCTGAGCCGCCTGGCGTCGGAATACGGGCGTCACATCCATCCGTGCAAGGCCTGCTTTTCCACGGCGGCGGCGCTGTGTCATTGGCCATGCTCCTGCTACCCGAATTATTCGCTCGGCCAGACGCAGGACTGGATGAACGACATCTATCCGCTGTGGGTGGTCGCTCACGGCATCATGATCATCACGCCGGTGAACTGGTATCAGGTCTCGTCGCCGCTCAAGCTCATGATGGACCGCCTCGTCTGCGCCGACGGAGGCAACCCCGATCCGACGCGAACTCAGGGCAAGAATGCCGAGCTTGCCAAGCAGATCGAGCTCGAGGGCTGGGATTATCCCAAGCACCTGTCGGGGCGCCTGTTCAGCGTGGTGGTGCACGGCGACGTGGAAGGGGCAGAGAACGTCCGGCGCAGCATTTCCGACTGGCTCTGCTTCATGGATCTTTGCCCCGCCGGAGCTACCGCCGAGCTCGACCGCTACATCGGCTATTGGAAGCCCTACGCCACCAGCCACGCCGAACTCGATGCCGATGCCGCCATCCAGGAAGAGGTACGCAATGCGGCCCGCACTCTGCTCGAGGCGGTGCGCGCCAAGCTCGCCGGCAGGTTCGTCGCCGCCGGCCGGAATCTGCGCCCGCCGCGACAGAAGTAGCCGAAGCCAGCGACCTACACGGCGAGCTTCTTGATCGTCTTGATGGCCCTGGCCGGGCCGTGCCAGCCCCTAAACCGCAATTTCTTCGATTCGAGCGCGTCGGTCGCCTCGAAGAATTTCTCCAGCTCCTCGATCGCCCTCGTCGGCAGAGTCCGGATGTCCTGCAGGTCGCCTTCGAAGGGCGAACGATCCGGAACAGCGAACACCCGGTCGTTCCGCTCTTCCTTCCTGCCCCGGGATGACTGCACGACTTCGAGCACCCCAATCGGCCGGCATTTCAACACGAGGCCCGGATAGGTCCCGGCGTCGTGGATGATGAGGACATCGAGCGGATCGCCATCTTCGGCCTTGGTGGAGGGAATGAAGCCCCAATCGTAGGGATAAGTCAGCCCGGTAAGCAGCGGCTTCGCCAGCGTGAACGCGCCGAGCTTCGGCTCGAACTCTAACTTGGCGCG
>JBAUOM010000477.1:0-7291 GCA_049579765.1 Xanthobacteraceae bacterium | reverse complement strand
AAAGCGCGATTCACTATTCTCTAACCGTCCAAGATCCATCCTCAGCCCCTCTCGCTGATTGTGAATCTTGCCAAATATGTGATTCTTCGAAAGTTGTACCGCGACTTTCTGACTCAGTCAGACTAATATCCCCGATACGGTTTGCAGAGACCGTCCTGGACCGTCCAGCCCGGTTGGCAACCGTTCCAGGTTCGGTATCGGCCTGGCCGATAAAAACCTTGTGGCCCGAGGGATCTGCGCTCGCCATAGTAGGGCTCACGCCGGTAAGGCCGCGGGCCGCCGTAGTCGCGGTAGCGGGGATAATCGCGATATTGCGGATAGGCGCCGTAGCCCGGGCCATAATACTGCGCCGACGCGCTGCCCATGATGCCCACGACCAGACCGGCCGCGAGCACCGCGCATGTGAGCGTTTTCATCGAAACCTCCCTGGACGCCGATCAAAACAAGTTCCGTTCCCGATTGCGTCCTTCACGAAGAAAACAAAGGATCACCGAAAACGTTTCAACGGCTTCGTCATGCAGCACGACCAATCGTCAAAATTTTTTATGAATGGTCGTTCAGCTATCCCGGCAAGGGTTATTCCGAGTTACTCCGCCGCTTGCCCCGTATCGCCGGTCGATCGCGCCCGATCATCGACCCGGCAATGACGCCCCGGGTCAAGACAGGCGGAAAATGCCCTAGTGTCCCGATTCCGAAGTTCGCATCATTGTGCGGCACCCTCGTTTGCGAACTTCGGAATCGAGGGACACTAGCAACTTATTGATCTAGTGTGGCTTTGGTTCAGAAGTCCGCATTTCGGATTCGCCGCAAGAATGATGCGGACTTCTGAACCGCCACACTAATCATCGTCGTCGTCCCTCCCGCGCCAGATGCCGACGCGCATCGAACGCGCCTGCTGCTCCAGCGCCCGCAACTCCGCCGGCGCATCTGCCGCGGCCCGTCCGCCGCCGTTGAACAGCACCACGCGCGAGAGGTCCTGATCATCAACACGACATCGGTACGCGTCACCGCTGCCGGCCGACTCGCAGACGACCTCGCGCCGTCCGAGATAGCGCCTGAAATCGCGCGCGGCGCGGCCACGCACGCCCTCCACCGCGTACAAGCGAACCATGCGTCCCTGAACCTCGAGCGTTGCGGTACTCCTCACGACGGGCACGCCGCGAACGGCGGCGACATCCGGCGACGACCTCCCATCGGTGCCTTCGGTGGCGGCGAGCGCCATCATTTGAACGCGCGCGACCTTCGTCCGCGCGCGATTGGACTGCGTGACGAATTCGGCCCAAATGCGAGCCGGCAGATCGCCCCCGGTTACGTTCCTGGTGGGGCTGTTGTCGTCGTTGCCCACCCAAACGCCCACGACCATGTCGGGCGTGAACCCGATGAACCATGCGTCCTTGTTGTGCTGGGTCGTTCCGGTCTTTCCGGCGGTCGGAACGCTCATCCGCGCCGCCCTGCCGGTGCCTTCACGAATGACGCTCGCGAGAAGATCACGGATCGCGGCTCGCGCTTGCGGATCGGCCGCCGGTTGCAGCGGCGCGCTCGGCCGCGAGAAAAGGAGCTGATCGCCGCTGCGAATGGCACGGACGGCGTATGGCTCGACGCTTTCTGCATTGGCAGCGATCGCCGCGAATGCGCGGGTCATCTCCAGCAAAGTGACCTCGCCTGAACCGAGCGCCAGACTCGGCACCGCGGGCAACTCGGATTGCACGCCCAGCTTCCGCGCCACGTCGATGACGGCCGGGATACCGACGGCATCGGCCAGCTGAACCGCGACCGAGTTGATCGAGTGCGCAAAGGCCGCTCGCAGCGTGACCTGGCCGCGGAAGCGGCCTCCGTAGTTTTCCGGCTCCCACTCGCCGATCTGAACCGGTCGATCGACCATCGTCATGTGCGGGCTGAGCCCCCTCTGGAAGGCCGCAAGATAGACAAAGACCTTGAACAGCGAGCCCGGCTGCCGCTTGGCCTGTGTGACCCGGTTGAACTGACTTTCGTCGTAGTCGCGGCCTCCCACCATCGCCAGAATAGCCCCGTCGGGAGCCATCGCGACGAGGGCAGCCTGACCGACCTTCTTGGCCCGACCTTCCGCTTTCAGCCGGCATGCAACGACGCTTTCGGCGATGCTCTGCAGATCGAGATCGAGCGTGGTGCGCAGGGTCAGGTCCGCGGAGACGGAGCCGATGAGACGCTTCACGTCGCCGTTGAGAGTGTCGAGGAAATAATTTGTGCCCGAGGGGTTTTCGGGCGGGACCCGCAACGCAGCCGGCCGCCGGCGCGCGTCATCCGCCTGCTGCTGCGAAATGGCGCCGGTGTCCACCATCGCATCGAGCACCAGACCTGCGCGCTGCCGCGCGCCGTCGAGATTGCGATGCGGCGCAAGCTTCGAGGGCGCGCGCACGAGGCCAGCGAGCATGGCCGCTTCGCTCAGCGAAAGTTGTTTCGCCGTCTTGCCGAAGTAGCGCTTCGCCGCTGCATCCGCTCCATAGACGCCGGCGCCGAAATAGGCGGTATTCAAATAGCGCGTGAGAATCTCTTGCTTCGCCAGGTGGTGCTCGAGCCAGAGCGTCAAGATCGCTTCCTGAACCTTGCGCTTGATCGTGCGCTCCTGGGACAGGTAGGTCATGCGCGCAAGCTGCTGGGTGATCGTGCTTCCGCCTTCGCGCGCACCCCCTGCAAGAAAATTGCGAAACGCCGCCCGCAACAGGGACGGTAGATAAAAGCCTCCATGCTCATAAAAGTGACGGTCCTCGATCGCGACGATGGCATGGGCAAGGTTGGCCGGCACGTCTTGCGCCGACAGCTTGTCGCCCTTGAACACGCCGCGCGTGGCGAAGACTTGTCCGCCATCCGCTTCGACGACGATGGCACTGGGCGTCGGTTCGATCTCCAGCCCTCCATCCAGCGGCAAGGTGGCAACGCAGTAGCCGAGATATCCGAGGGGTAGGATGAAGACCAGCGCGATCGCGGCCGGCACCGGATGCGCAAGCCGCCAGCGGCGCGCTTGCGGCCGGCGCGACCCGGCATGAATTTGATCGCCGCTGCGAGACCGATCGAGACGGATTGACAGCGCCGCCAAAGAGGGATTTGCGACAGGTAGCTCCCGAGCTTTCTGCAGTAGAACGGAAGCCGCCCGCCTGGTCCCGGCACGGACGTGCCGAAGGACGTTGCCGGAATGCCTGCAGACTATCTGCAGCGACGCCCACGCGGGCTCGATCCAAGTCGGCCCCAAACCGCCAAGCTTCGACCCGCCATCATGGCGTGACGCATCAACATTCGCCGAACTGACCATGAGCCAATCATGCTCGGACTTCGCTCCGAACCGAGGTGCCGTGCGCATCGATCTGCCTCTATTGAGCGGGAGGCGGGTCTACCCACCCACGACGACGGCGAGGGTCGGGCCGGGCAACCTCGGGAGCAAGGGGACGATTTGCACCATTAACACTGAGCTCGAAGCGATCTGCGCCATCGCGGCCAGGGTCGTCGCGATCCGGCCCGCGCCGCGCACTCCAAAGATGGCCGCGATAGAAGCGCAGACGCCACCGAACAGGCTCGATATCACCGTTCGATTGTAGAGCAGCGCCTGACAGGTCGGCGATCAGCGGGGCTCCGCTGGCCTGGCCCCCCGCGCAGCCGAGAAGAATAGCAGCAGCAAGAATAGCCCAGCCCGGCCGCATGAAAGCTCCTGGCCAAAGGACGGCGAGATTCTGGAAAAAACGCTCAGGGCACCGCTAGGTTCCGCGTAGCGCGAGCGAGGGGTGCGGTCATATCGCAGCCAATGAGCGATCGTAGCGCTCCGAATTGACGATTGCAGTGCAACCTCAGAAGGCGGCGCTTTCCGCCGCACGCACAACCACGGGCGCGCTTCATCCATTTCACCGGGGACGGGAATCAAATCCGCCTGTACCCGGGGTTTTGAAGGCACCTGCATCCCCTCCGCACCAAGCCAACGCGCTGCGCGGAACCGAGCGCAGCGCTTGATCATTGTTGTGCGAGGACTCCAAGAAACCGGGCAATTCAAAAGAGACCGGGCACGCGGGAGGGAGCAATCCAGGGTGGACGCCATGAGCTTCCATGCATCGTCCGTTCGCATTTGCGTCCGCGGCCTGGGCGCAATGCTCGCCGTCGCCTTGTTCGCAGCCGCCCCGGTCTTTCCGAATGAGCTTGCACCTTCGCAGGCGCAAGCGGCTGTTTCGGTCGAGTTCCATGCCGCGCTCGAACCTTACGGCCGGTGGCAGCGGCACGCACGCTGGGGGGAGGTCTGGACCCCAGCTAACCGCGGTCGCGACTGGCGCCCCTACACCGCCGGGCACTGGGCGCACACCGAGCAGTGGGGCTGGTATTGGATTTCCGACGACTCGGAGGCCGATTGGGGTTGGGTGACCTATCACTACGGCCGCTGGGTTTTCGACCGCGACATCGGCTGGGTCTGGGTGCCGGGCGACGAGTGGAGCCCCGCCTGGGTGCAGTGGCGGCGAGGCGCGGACTATGTCGGGTGGGCGGCATTGCCGCCCGACGATATTGTCGTCGAGTATGCGGACGAGCCAACCGTTTGGATCTTCGTGCGGGGGCGGGATTTCATCGCACGGCGCATCGTCTCCGTCATCCTTCCAGCGCGGCGATACAGCGCGTTCATCGGCCAGACCGTGATCGTGAACCGGACGGTGCTGATCCGCGACCGCGGCGCACGCTTCGCGGTCAATCCGGGAATTTCGCCAGGCATCATCGCCGCGGTCAGCAGGCGGCCGTTGCGCGACTATGAGATACGACCGGTCGTGCTCGCGGGCACAGCAAAAATTCCCGGCGCGTTGGAAGTGCGTGGACAGGATCTGCGCGGCAGAAACATGCGCGCGCGGGTGACAGTACGGCAAACGCAGAACGTGATCCGCCCGACCGATCGCGTGCAGCCGCCGCAGCCGCTCGCGGCCGGCCAGCAAGGACGCCTTGGCGACAACCCACCGCGTGCCGCGCGCGGCGAGGCGCCTCAACCGACCACCGGCCAAGGTCGACGGCAGCAGGAGCCACAAGGTCGCGGGGCTGTGCAACAGCTGCAGCAAAAGCCGCAAGAGCATCAGACACAAGGACGCGCCGGAGAGCAGCCACGTCAGCCGCACGGGCAGCAAGGCCCGCGGGGCCATGGCAATCAGCAGCCGGCGATCGAGGGCCACGCCGCTCCAAAGCCGGCCCAGCAGCCGGCAACCGAAGGCCGCGGCGCTCCGCAGCACAAGCAGGCCCCGGCAATCCAAGGCCGCGGTGCTCCGCGGCACAAGCAAGCCCCGGCAACCGAGGGCCGCGGTGCTCCACAGCACCAGCAGGCCCCGGCAATCCACGGCCGCGGTACTCCGCAGCACAAGCAGCCGCCGGTGACCGAGGGCCGTGGCGGCCCCGGTGGCGGTCAGCCCCATAAGAAGTGAACCGGTACACGAAGCGAACTCGCAATAAGGGCACGGGCGGCCCCATGCCGCCCGTGCCCTTATTGCTCAGCCGGTTTTGATCCAGCGCAATGACAAGACGACCGCCGTGGCGGCGGAGTCCATTCGTTCAGCCGAATGGAGGACCCTGCCCATGTCGGATATCGAAATGGTCGGCGTGGCGATGACGGTGGCGCTGCTGGCCCTGTGGGCCTGGAGATACTACGCCACCCGCTGACGCGAGCCGACGAGGCCGCCGCAATTCGGCGGCCTCTTCGCCCCCGGCAGGAAACGGACCACGTCCCGCGCGCCCACATTGGCCGAGCCAGCCTGAAAGGGTCCCCCCTGCGCGCGCAGGGCATAGATCCTACTGGCGCTCCGCTTTTTGATGTAACGCAAGGACATCGACGCTCGAACATCATCGATTAGACGGCATGGCGACCTTCGTTTACCGCTGCCCGAGGATGGGACTCCATGTCCAGGGATGGACCGCCGACGATCCATCGGCCGACGCCGGCAACGCCTACGAGGCCGTGACCTGCATGGCCTGTCGCCAGGTTCACCTCGTGAACCCTGCGACCGGCAGGGTTCTCGGCGCGGACGACGACGGGTAGCGCGTCCCGATTGGGTCGAAGCGGGAGGCGGTCCAGCTTCCTTGCGTTTGTGCATGTCCTTGTCGCAAAACGGTTCCCACCCTCGGGTCAAGCCCGAGGGCAGGCTTTTTCCGGGACATGCGCGAGCGGCCTTCGCTCCCGGTCGCGGTGGAGGGCCGCCGGGGGACGCTCCGACGCCGCCGGTCAGGATCGTTCGCGCCGAGCAATCTTGATCACAGCCATCAGGGCGCCGTACACGCCGGCGGCGACGGCGCAGGCCACCAAATATGCCAGCGCCGCATCCGGGTCGATGCCGAATACCTCGAAGATGATAACCGGCAGGAGCACTCCAAAAAATATGACGGTCGCGGCGAGCCACCAGTGGGGCCGTTGTTCTTGCATTGCTGCCTCCGTGGCGTGCCTCGCCCCCCGCTCGAACCAACTGCAGTCGAGGATGATAGTATAATTCTCCAATGAGGCGGGGCGATCCCAGCCCTGCCGGCCAATTTTCGGGCCGATTGCCGCAAGCCCCGCCGGCCGCGTGGGCGGCCGAGAAGGAAAGCCCATTGTCGGCGGCGCGCCGACCGGTCTCCTCAGGTGGTGGGCGGCGGGGCGAAGAAGCAGCGGCGCGACCCGTCGGGGCGTTTGCAGCGCCAGAATTGGCCGTCCGGCGAAGGCTGCGCTTCGCTGAAAGGAACGGTCTCGTGCACCTGCGGGCCGATCCCCGCCAGCGGGCTGCGGACGATCACGTAGCCCTCGCCCGTCGTCATGACCTGTTCCTTCGGGATCACGAAGCAGTCGCCTTCTCCGCAGCACCATTCGCCGGCGGCGTTGCGGTGGGCACCGCGGCTGATCCAGGAATCATGCGCGACTGCGGGGATGGACAGGGCCAGTGCAGTGGCGGCAGCGAGAATGAGCCTCATGTCAACTCCTGCAGCTTGCCCGCCGGCGGGAAGACCCGGGCTCCATCGTGACGGAGTTCGCGTCATCGTTGGCGCGCAGGCTGGTGGCCTGCTCCCGCAGCGGGGATCGTCATGCGGATCTCATCGAGTGGCCGTTCGGCTTTCGATCACGTTCTGAAACACTCGGCACACCGGTCGACTAGTCGTGCGCTCGCCTGATGACGGAGATCGTTCCGTCGTTTTCCAGGAGCGCGACACGCACCTCGGCGATGCTGGAACAGCCCTCGCGACGCATCGCCTCGGTTAGCTCCGATATCGAAACCTGCTCCCGCGCCATCACGTCGGCGCATCGACGGCCGTGGCGGACCAGAATTTTCGGCGTGCCTTCGAT
>JBAUOM010000476.1:0-22400 GCA_049579765.1 Xanthobacteraceae bacterium | reverse complement strand
GGTTATAGGCGTTCACCGTCCACTCCAGCGCCTCGATCGAGGCGCCGAGCTGGAGGCGGATGGTATTGAGCGCGGTCGTGACGACCAGTGCATCGAGCGCGGCCATGAAGGACGCGACCGAAGTAAGAGCGAGGACCGCTACTTTTGGCGATTTTGTGCTTGAATCCGTCATGAACGCGCTCCTCATTGCGCTTGAAAAAGATCGGTGGCGGTAGAAGCATCGCCGCCGACCCACGCCGCTGGGACGAATGGGGATGGCCAAAGGATTCCAGGGCAGAATCTTTTCGCTTGCCCGAATCCTTCGGCCGATCTCGGACGTCTTCAGCAAGCAGGTGGTGGTGGCCGGCGACGGACGACGTGATCCGGCGCAGCAGCCGGCTGTCGTCGCGTGAAGCGATGATTGGACCGCAGCCAAGGAGCGTGCTTATGAAAAGGACCCTCGTGCGCTACAGGACGAAACCAGACCGGGCGCAGGAGAACGAACGCCTGATCCAGCAGGTGTTTCAAGAGCTGCAGCAAAAACGGCCGGCGGGCGTTCGCTACCTGGCCCTGAAGCTCGGCGACGGCACTTTCGTCCATTTCTCCATGGTCGAGAGCGATGACGGAGCCAATCCGATTCCCGCGCTGGAGGCCTTTCGGTCCTTCCAAAGCGGCATCAAGGAGCGTTGCATCGAGCCGCCTCAGGCCGTCGAGGCGACCATCGTCGGCGACTATCGGATGCTCGGTGCGTCATGAGACGACATGCGGGCGATGGCGGCACACGCCGCGATGGAACACGGCATTGAGCGCATGACCACGTCCGGCACCGGCACGTCAGAGGCGCGCGCGGTCTTCGACCGGCTGCTCGGCGAGCTGCGGCCGAAGCTGCACCGTTACTGCGCCCGCATGACCGGGTCGGTCGTGGACGGCGAGGATGTGGTCCAGGAAGCGCTGGTGAAGGCGATCGAGGCTTTGCCGGAGACGGAAACGATCGCCCATCCGGAGGGCTGGCTGTTTCGCATCGCCCACAACGCGGCGCTGGATTTTCTGCGGCGGCGGGCCCGGCGTGAGGCCGCCCACTCCGAGCAGGACCCGGACATGATGATCGATCCCGTCACCGCCGCGGATGATCGGCAGATCGCGGCGACGAGCCTGCACACCTTCATGCGCCTTCCGGTGGCGCAGCGCAGCAGCGTCATTCTCATGGACGTGCTCGGCTATTCGCTCGAGGAGATCGGCGCCGTGATGGACACCAGCATCCCGGCGATCAAGGCCGCCCTGCATCGTGGCCGCGCGCGGCTGCGCGAGCTGGCGCACGAGCCCGACGACCGTCCGCCTGCCATATTGGCGGAACCCGAGCGCTCGCGTCTGGCCGCGTATGTGGACCGCTTCAATGCCCGCGATTTTGACGCGATACGCGACATGCTCGCCGACGAGGTTCGACTCGAGCTCGTCAGCAAGAGCCGGATGAACGGGCGCCGCGAGGTGGCGAGGTACTTCCACAACTATGACCGGCTGCAGGATTGGCAGCTCGTTCCGGCGCTGGTGGATCGGCGTCCGGCGGTGCTCGTGCGTGATCCCGGCGATCCGTCGCAGCGGGCGGTCTATTTCGTACTGTTGGATTGGGCCGGAGCCAGCGTCGTCAACATCCGCGATTTTCGCTTCGCCTCCTACGCGATCGACGGCGCTGAGCTCTTCATACCGGACTAGTGCTCCGGTTCCGAAGTTCGTCAGCACTTGCGACACGTTCAGATACGAACTTCGAAATCTAAGGACCACTAGCAACTCTGTGATTCTAGTGCCCCTTTTGAACCCGAAGTTCGCGATGGCATTTTCCGCACGGTGTGCGCGACCTTCGGGTTCGGGCACTAGACCCGGAGCGCTTCAAGTCGCGAGGAAACGCCCGGCGTCGGCAATGATCTTCGTGCCGGTGCTCACCTTGAGATGGGTGATGCAGGCCATGATGGTGCGGGCGATGTCCTCGGGCTCGACGACGCGCTTGAGCGGCGTGCCCTGCGCGATTTTCTCCAATGCCGTCCGATCGCGCCCGGCGACGAAGTCGGTGGCGACCGCGGCCGGCGAGACGCAGAGCACGCGGATCTGCGGCCCCAGCACCCGCGCCAGCGACAGCGTCATCGTGTCGAGCGCGGCTTTCGACGCGCAGTAGCCGATATTGCTGCCGGAGCCGGTGAAGGCCGAGATCGACGAGACGTTCACGATCACGCCGTCGCCGCCCACCCGCAGCAAGGGGACGAGGGCACGGATCATGGCGAACGGCCCGCGTACATTGGCGATCAGGATGGCATCGAGCAGCGCATCGTCGAGCGTGTCGAGTTGGGCATGCGGGATCGGACGCGTGAAGCCGGCGGAATTGACCAGAATGTCGGCGCGGCCATAGGCGTTGCCGATCGCCTCCGCGGCGCGGCGCACCGACGCGGAATCTTCCACCGCGAGATGTTGAATGCGATGATCGGCCTTGGGTAATTGCCCGAGCAGCGTCCGCGCGCGTTCCTCCCCCTTGTTGTAGCAAATCACCACGCTGGCGCCTTCGTCCGCCAGCATCCGCACCGTCGCCGCGCCGATCCCGTTGCTGCCGCCGGTCACGACCGCTACTTTGTCCTCGAGACTCATCGCTGCTCCTTGGTCATGCGACTGGGAGAGATGGGCGCGCTTCGGTGCGTCGGAAAAGACATCGGCGAGGCAAGGCGGTCAGGACTCGGCGGGGAGCGCACCGAACGCGCGGCGCTGTTCTACTCAATCCGAGAGGAAAACGCTTTGGCGCGTCGGTGTGTAACGCGGGCGAGCTACCACTCCTTCCGTCGCGGATCGAAGTTCTTTTTCAACCCCTGCCAACAGTCGGGATAGCCCTGGTCGAGCAATTCCAGGTTCGAAGCAAATGCGGTCGGGCTGAGCGGATATCGGGTTTCGAACATGAAGGCCATGGTCCCGGACAGCTTCTGCGGTTTCAACACCGCCTTCGAGCCGCTCTCGAACGCCTCGGTGTCGGGCCCGTGGGCGATGAGCGCATTGTGCAGGCTCATCCCGCCGGGCACGAAGCCACCCGGCTTGGCATCGTAGACGCCATAGATCAGGCCCATGAATTCGCTCATGACGTTCATGTGGTACCAGGGCGGACGGAACGAATCCTCCATCACCAGCCACCGCTCCGGGAAGATGACGAAATCGACATTGGCGGTGCCGGGACGCTCCGATGCCGAGGTCAGTACGGTGTAGATCGACGGATCGGGGTGGTCGAACAGGGTCGCCCCGACCGGCGCGAACCGGCGAAGGTCGTACTTGCAGGGCGCGTAGTTGCCGTGCCACGCCACCACGTCGAGCGGCGACTGCGCGATCTCGGTCTTGTAGATCTTGCCGCCCGATTTGACGTAGAGCTCGCACGGGCTCTCGCGGTCTTCGTAGGCGGCGCAGGGATAGAGAAAGTCGCGCGCATTGGCGAGGCAGTTCGCGCCGATCGGCCCGCGTTCCGGCAACTCGAAATAGGCGCCGTAGTTTTCGCAGACGTAGCCGCGCGCGGAGCGGTCGATGAGATCGACCGCGAACTTCAGGCCTTTCGGGATGAGGCAGACCTCGCCCGGCGTGACCTCGAGCACGCCGCATTCGGTCCGCAGGCGCAAGCCGTTGACTTCGGGAACGATCAGCAACTCGCCGTCGGCGTCGTAGAAGTACTTGTGCTCCATCGACCGTGTCGCGACATAGACGTGGCTCGCCATTCCCAGCTGACAGAAGGCATCGCCGCAGGTCGTGATGGTGCGAAGCCCGGTGAGGAAGTCGAGCGGCTCGTCCGGAATCGGAATCGGGTTCCAGCGCAGCTGACCGATCGGGAGGCTGCTCTCGTCGCGGCAGGGCGCGGTGCGAATGAGGCCGGCGTCGACCCCATCGAAGCCGGTCGCATGCAGCGCGGACGGCCGGATACGGTAGAACCAGGTTCGCCGATTGATCACGCGCGGGGCGGTGAACGCGGTGCCGCTCAATTGCTCGGCATAGAGGCCGTAGGGCGCCCGTTGCGGGGAGTTTCGCCCGATCGGGAGCGCGCCCTCCAGCGCCTCCGTCTCGTGCGTGCCGAGGAACCCGGACTGATACGGCAGCGGGACCGCCGCAGCGGTCGCCGACGCGCCGCGCGTGCCTGGCTTATCGAGCATTTGTTGCCTCCATGACGAGCCGCCACTTCCCGATGAGCGCAACGGATGCATCCATCCGTCGGGCAAATATAGCACCGAGCAGGGCGATCGGACCAATTCTTGCCGGCCCGGTGCGGTTCTCGTGCCGAGCGGACCATCGCAGTTCGGCTTCGAGGCAAATGCTTGACGCCGTCGTGCATGGGCTGGGGCCGCGGCGGCGCGCGCGGCAACCGTAAGCTTTGAAGCGTGCCTGTAAAGGCGGCGTGCTATCAAAGGCCATGCTGAAATGGCTCCTGATCGTGGCGGCGTTCTATGGCGGCTTCGTCGCTCTGCTCTATTTCACCCAGCGCGCGCTGCAGTATTTTCCCGATCGGTCCCGGGTCGCCCCGGCCGCGGCGGGCCTGCCGGAGGCGGAAGAGCTCGTGCTCGACACCACCGACGGCGAACGCGTCATCGCCTGGCACCTGCCGCCGCGCGGGCAAAAGCCCGTCATCCTCTACTTTCACGGGAACGGCGGCTCGTTACGCTGGCGCGTCGACCGCTTCCGCGCTTTGACCGCCGACGGCACCGGGCTCGTGGCGCTGAGCTACCGCGGCTACGGCGGCTCCAGCGGTCGCCCGACCGAAGCGGGTCTCATCAGCGACGCGCGGGCGGCCTACGCCTTCGCGCGCGCACGTTACCAGCCGGCGCGCATCGCGCTCTGGGGCGAGTCGCTCGGCTCGGGGGTTGCGGTCGCGCTCGCGGCGGAAAATCCGGTCGGCCATGTCATTCTCGAAGCCCCCTTCACCTCCGCCGTCGACGTCGGCGCCGGGCACTACTGGTTCGTGCCGGTGCGGTTGCTGATGAAGGACCAGTTCCGCTCCGATCTGCGCATCGGCAAGGTCGCGGCGCCGCTGCTGGTGCTGCATGGCGACCGCGACCGCGTCGTGCCGATGGCCCTGGGCGAGCGGCTTTATGCCCTGGCCAACGCACCCAAACGTTTCGTGCGCTTTCCCGGCGGCGGCCACGACGACCTCGGCGACCGGGCGGTCGAGGCGGCGAGAGAGTTTCTCGGCGAACGATAGCCTCGGCGCCAAGACACGAACGCGCAGCATGCCGCACCGCATCGGCTGCATCGCGCGCCGCATGCTGGCGCCAAATCACCTTGCAATCACAGCAAGCGAGGTGACTTGGGAGCCGAATTTGGTCGGCCAAGGCAGCGATCCGAGCGGAATGAGCTTGATACCAGCGCCGGTCGAGCGCAGCTTCTCGGTGGCGGCGAATGGGCCGCAAACCACCGAGGCGTCCGACCAAAGCGCGTGGCCGTCCGGAAAGTAGTCATGGAGGATGATCAGGCCATTCTTGTTGATGACATCCAAGGCACTGACGATCTCTTCGTAAACCGCTTCAGTAGCGTGATCGCCATCGAGGAATATGAAATCGAACGTTTCCTTGGTGTTCGCGAAAAAATGTCTTGAATCATCCGTGACGAACGTGGTCTCGATTTTTCCCTTCAACTCTTCGATCATCTGCTTCGGAGACTTTGCCAACCCCGCTTGCCTCCAAAAGGAAAGGGGGCTGTCGTTTTCGTCCTGTATGTCCACGGTTAACAAGCGTGGAAAGTGATCCCGCGTGCTGTCTGTGAGCGCGGCCGCAATATGAACCGTGGACGCCCCGACATGGGTCCCGATTTCCAACACTCTCGCCGGCCGAAAGGCCCGAACAAGGTAGAACAGTGCCCTTCGGTCTCCCGGGTTCACGCCGCCGGTCTTGCCATCTTCAATTTTGCACAGCTCAGAGAGTTTGGGCGCATAGGCAGCCCAGTCTTTACCGATATCGACGGAATTGAGGACGGTTTTCACGTCGTCGCGCGTCAATGACATCAGGTTCCGAAAGCCTGGGTTCCCTTGCGAATTCGCCATAACGGCTTTCCCGTTTTGGTAATCCAGTTCCAGTCGAACGGGGTTGCTTCATAGGCATCGGCTCGCGCCTCGTGTCAATTGTCGGGCTGTTGCCTGAGATGCGATCGAGAACGATTTCGCGTGGCGCGCCGCCGACCGCCCAAACGGAACCCGTCACGCCGGCAGTTACACTTGCAGATAGCTCTGGGCGATGGCGGGGTCGGCAGCCAAGGCCTCCGACGTGCCGCACCACACGACCTGCCCCTTCTCGATGATCGCGTGCCGGTCGGCGAGCTTGAGGAGCGCGCCGAGATGCTTGTCGACGAGCAGGATGGCCTGGCCGTCCTCCTTCAAGCGCGCCAGGCACTTCCAGATTTCGAGGCGAACGAGCGGCGCGAGCCCTTCGGTCGCCTCGTCGAGGATGAGCAGCTTGGGATTGGTCATCAGCGCGCGGCCGATCGCCAGCATCTGCTGCTCGCCGCCGGAGATCTCGTTGCCCATATGGCGGCGCCGCTCCGCCAGCCGGGGAAGGAAATCGTAGACGCGCTCGAGTGTCCATCGCGGCGGGCAGAAGCGCGAAGCCGCCGTCGCGATCAGGTTCTCCTCCACGGTGAGGGTAGGGAAGACCTGCCGGCCTTCGGGAACGAGACCGAGGCCCTCTTGCGCGATCCGGTAGGGCGGCAGCCCGATGAGGGACCGGCCTTCGAACACGGCGTTGCCGCCGGATGCGGGCAACAGGCCCATGATGGTGAGGATGGTGGTCGTCTTCCCCATTCCGTTGCGGCCGAGCAGGGTGACCACCTCGCCCGCGCCGACGCGGAAGCTGACGTCGAACAGCACCTGCGCCGGACCGTAGGCGGCTTGCAGATGGTCGATCGCGAGCATCCCGTTTCACTCCATCTCGTCGCCGAGATAGGCCGCCACCACCCGCGGATCCGCTCGCACCTCCGCCGGCGCGCCGCTCGCGAGGATGCGACCGTAGATCATGACCGAGATACGGTCTGCGAGCGCGAACACCGCGGTCATGTCGTGCTCGACCAGCACCACCGGAAATCGCCCCTTGAGCCGCCGCAACACGTCGACGAGCCGCGCGGTCTCCTCGCGGCCGGTACCGGCCATCGGCTCGTCGAGGAGGAGCAGCTTCGGCTCCATGGCGAGCGCGATGGCAAGCTCCAGCGCGCGTTTTTCGCCGTGCGCGAGATGAGCCGCCGGAACCAGCGCGCGCTCGGCCAGACCGACGTCGGCGAGCGCCGCCATCGCCGGGCCGTTCAGGCCGGCCTCCGCCGCGGCCCGGCCAACGACGCGGAAGCTCGACCCCGTGCGCGATTGCACGGCGAGCGCGACGTTCTCGAGCGCCGAGAAGCCGGGAAGGATCGAGCTCACCTGGAACGATCGGGCCAAGCCGAGGGAGGCGCGTACGTGCACGGGCATGGCGGTAATGTCGCGGCCGGCGAATTCGATCGTGCCGGAGTCGGGCGCGAGCAGCCCGGAAATCTGGTTGATCAGCGTGGTTTTGCCGGCGCCGTTCGGCCCGATGACGGCATGCAGCTCCTGCGGCATCACGTCGAAGGTCAGGTCGTCGGTCACGACGAGAGCACCGAATCGCTTCTGCAGCTTGTCGAGGCGCAACACCGCTTCAGCCACCGCCGAACCTCCGCGCCAACCCCGTGCACAGCCCGATGAGGCCGCCGCGCGCGAACAGGACGATGAGCACAAGCACCGGCCCGAAGATCACCTTCCAATTCTCGGTGAAGCCGGAGAGCCATTCCTCGGTCAGGAGATAGGCGGCCGTCCCGATGATGGCGCCGTTGAGCGAGCCCAATCCGCCGAGCAGCACCATCACGATCAATTCGCCCGAGCGCTGCCAGGACATGTAGGCGGGGCTGACGAATTCCGTGGCGTTTGCGAGCAGGAAGCCGGAGAGCCCTGCAAGCGCGCCGGCGATCACGTAGATCGCGAGTTGAAAGCGGTAGACGTCGAAACCGATCGTCGCCATGCGAACGGAATTCTCCTTCGCCCCCCGCACGACGCGGCCGAAGCGCGAGGCGACGAGCGCGCGGCCAAACAGATAAGTGCCGAAGAGGCAGATGAGCACGACGTAGTAGAACGTGTGCTCATTATCGAGCAGCGCAAAACCCGCAAGCGTGCTGCGCGCGGCGATGGTGAGGCCGTCATCGCCGCCGTAGGGCGCGAGCGAGCTTGCCGTGAAAAACGCCATCTGCCCGAAGGCGAGCGTGATCATGATGAAGTAGACGCCTTTGGTGCGCAGGCAAACCATGCCGGTCAGCAGCGCGTAGAGCGCGGAAGCGACGAGCGCCACCGGCAGCGAGACCAGCGCGTCGGTGATCCCGTGGGCCGAGAGGATGCCGACGGCGTAGGCGCCGAGGCCGATGAAGGCGGCGTGGCCGAACGAGATCAGGGCGCCGTAGCCGACCAGAAGATCGAGCGCGACCGCGGCGATGGCGAAGATCATCACGCGCGACCCGAAGCTCATGAGATAGGCGCCGCCCGTGAACAGCGCCACGATCGGAACGAGCGCGAACACCAGGAAGATCGCGACCGGCAGAGCCTCGGCGGCGCGGCCGCCGCGTGCTGCAACGGAAGATGCTGCAAGCGCAGGCGCCTGCGACATCTCAGCGGCCTCTCGCCGGGAATAACCCCGCCGGCCGGACATACAGCACGACCGCCATCAGCAGGTAGATCAGCATCGAGGCGATAGCCGGGCCCACTGTGCGCGCCGGCGACGGCCCCATGACCAGGCGCAGGATGTCGACCGAGAACGACCGCCCCAGCGTGTCGACGAGGCCGATGATCAGCGCCGCGAGAAAGGCGCCACGGATCGAGCCGATGCCGCCGATCACCACGACGACGAAGGCCAGGATGAGGACGGTGTCGCCCATTCCGGGCTCGACCGACAGGATCGGAGCGATCACGATGCCGGCAAAACCGGCGAGCATGGCGCCGAAGCCGAACACGATCATGAACAGGCGTCGGATATTGACACCGAGCGCGGATACCATCGCGGCGTTGGTCGCGCCGGCGCGCACCAACATGCCGATGCGGGTATGGGCGACGAGCAGGTAAAGCGAGGCCGCGACGATGAGTCCGGACGCGATGATCACCAGCCGCCATACCGGATAGACAAGCCCATCGGTCAGCCGCACCGAGCCCGAGAACAACTCCGGCACCGGCAGGCTGAGCGGCGCCGCACCCCAAACGACTTTCACGCCATGATTGAGGAACAGGATGATGCCGAAGGTTGCGATCACGTGGTCGAGGTGGTCGCGCTCGTAGAGATGTCGAAACACCAGGAACTCGAGGACAAGCCCGAAAGCGAGCGCGGCAGCGAGTGCGAGAACGAGCGCGGCGAGAAAGCTGCCGGTGAGGGCATAGAACGCCACTGCGAAGTAAGCCCCCAACATATACTGCACGCCGTGCGCCAGATTGATGAAGTCCATCACGCCGAACACCAGCGTGAGGCCCGCTGCGATGAGGAACAGGAGGATGCCGAGCTGCAGCCCGTTGAGGGTTTGAACGACGAAGAGGGTGGTGGACATGGAATATTGCCGTAGCCCCCTTTTAAGGGCGTTTACGCAAGTCTTCGCAGACCATGGAGCGCAATGCGGGGCGCTCGTGCCCCAGGACACGAATCCCGGATTGCGCTGCGCTCGGTCCGGGCTGCCCGGCTACAGGCGGGGGGTCGCCCCTCACTTCATCGGACAATCCTTGGCGTGCGTGTCGGCGTAGCTCTCGAACACCTTCTTCACGATCTGGGTCTCGTACTTGCCGTCGGGTCGCTTGGCGACCTTGACCAGGTAGAAGTCCTGGATCGGGTAATGGTTGGTGTTGAACCGGAAACCGCCGCGCAGCGATTTGAAATCGGCCTTCATCAGGGCGGTGCGCAGCGCCTCCCGATTGGCGACATCGCCGTTGAGCTGACGCACGGCGCTGTCGATCAACAGCGCCGCGTCGTAAGCCTGGAACGCATAGGTCGCCGGCACGGCGCCGAACTCTTTCTCGTAGGCGGCGACGAATGCCTTGTTCTGGGGATTGTCGAGATCGGGCGCCCAGTTGGAGCCGCCGAAGAAACCGAGCGCGGCATCCTGCTGCGCCGGCAGCGTCGATTCGTCGACGGTGAAGGCGGAGAGGAACTTGACGCTGTCGGCGAGGCCGGCCTGGCGGAACTGCTTGACGAAGTTCACGCCCATGCCCCCGGGCAGGAACACGTAGATGGCGTCGGGCTTGGCGGCGGCGATCTTGGCGAGCTCGGCGGAGAAATCGAGCTGGTTCAACGGCACATAAACCTCGTCCGCGATCTCGCCCTTGAAGAACGCCTTGAAGCCGGCGAGCGCGTCTTTGCCGGCTTGGTAGTTGGGCGCCATCAGGAACACCTTCTTGATCCCGGTGTCTTGGGCGTGCTTGCCGGACACCCCGAACACCTGGTCGTTCTGGTAGGAGGTCACGAAGAAGTTCGGGTTGCAGTCCTTGCCGGCGAAATTCGAGGTGCCGGCATTGGGGCTGATCAGGATCGCGCCGCCCTCGGTGACGGGCTTCATGATCGCCCCCAGGATGTTGGAGAAAATCGGCCCGACCACGAACTCGACCTTGTCGCGATCGACCAGCGCCTTGACCTTGGTCACCGCCACGTCGGGCTTGAGCTCGTCATCGGCGATGATCACCTCGACCTCGCGGCCTCCCAGTTTGCCGCCGAGCGTCTTGACCGCGAGGTTGAAGCCGTTGCGCAGCTGCTGGCCGAGCACCGCCGCCGGTCCCGACAAGGTCGCGATGACACCGACCTTGAGCTTGTCCTGCGCCTGTGCGGGAGACCCTCCCAATACCATCGCCGCGGCGGCGAGCAGGATCAATCGCTTCATCTCCACCTCCTCTGAGATCCGTCCGACAGTCTAGGTTCGAAGCCTATCCGGTGGGAAGGCTGGCCGTCGGCCAAGCGCCAGCAAGTCGCATGCCAAGCCGTTAAGCTTGCGGCCGCTTTCCGGCCCCGCGGCGTTGCGCGGCGAGGGCATGGCATTTACGCTGTTGCCCGAAAGGAGCGTTCTTTGCCGCACGGTATCGTTTCTGCCGCGCATCGTTCGTGGTTGAATGGTCCGGCGCCGGACGGACGCGTCACGACCAGCGAAGGGAGCTCGCACGCAATGCAGCCGATGACCGCAGGCATCACCAAGGCGAACACCGGCGTCGACGGCATCGTCTGGAACATCTTGGGCCAGACCTACGTGCCCAAGCAAGTGAGCGAGAATTCGTTCGCCTGGCACGCCACCTTCCCGCCCGGCACTTTCGTGCCTCCGCACATCCATCCAACGCAGGACGAATTCATCTACATGTTCGAAGGCCGTCTCGACCTCGTGCTCGACGGCAAGGACTACGTAGCGACGGCCGGCGACCTGATCCGGCTGCCGATGAACATCCCGCACGGCATCTTCAACAAGTCGGACCAGGCGGTGAAGTGCTTCTTCTGGGTGACGCCGACGCGCAAGCTCTACGATCTGTTCTGGGCGATCCACAGCATGAAGGAGCAGAAGCCCGACGAGGTGGTCGCGCTCTCGGCCCGGCACGAGGTGATGTTCTTGCCGCCGCCGCCCGGGGCGTGACCGACAGGAAGCGATCATCCCGGGTCACTGCCGCCGATCGACGAACCGAGGCGCCTTCAGGCTGCGCTCGAACTCGGTCGCCAGTGTACCCCGCTGCAACAACTCGACCCGCGGCGAGAATTCGAAGGTTCGCTTCACGGCTTCGGCGACTTGCAGGCGGGCGGTCTCGGCGTCGCAAGTCCCCTTCACCTCGATCAGGACGCGCAAGCCTTCGCGGCCGGTCTTATCCTCGGTCTCGAGCACGGCCTGGAAGTCCAGGACCTCGGCGTTGCGGAACATCAGATCCTCGAACTCGGTGTGGTTGACGTTGACGCCGCGGACCTTGAAGAAGCCGGTCGTGCGGTTGGCGTGCCGGATCATCGGAAAGAGGTCGGCATAGCGGCTGCTGCCCTTCGATTGCGGCACCAAGCTGATCAGGTCGCCCGAGTTCCAGCGCAGGAACGGCGTCGCGTGATTCGTCCAGAGCGGCGTCACGCACAAGGTGCCGATCTCTCCGTCCGCCACCGCTTTGCCGGTGTCCGGGTCGACCACCTCGATGAGATACATGTCGGTCCAGATGTGGATGCCGTCATGGGAGGAGCTCTCCGCCCCCATGAGACCGGCCTCGCTCATGCCGAACACGTCGAACACCTCGGCGCCCCAGAGGCGGGCGAGCTTCTCGCGCTTGGCGGCCGACAGCGTCTCGGCTGAGCACACGAGCTTCTTGACCGAGGAGGCGGCGAGGTCGATGCCCGTTGCCTCCGCGAGATTGGCCAGATGCAGCGCGAAGCTGCTCATGCCGATGAACACCGTCGGGCGCAGCGTCTGGATCAAATCGAGTTGCGCCGCCGAGGGATGCGAATTGCCGGCGCCGACCCAGACCATGCCGACGCCGAACAGCGGCGCGCTGCGCGCCCAGACCTGCCCGGCCGGATGCACGCCGAGTGGAAACGAGATGTGACAGAGATCGCCGGGGCCGATGCCCATGCAGGGGAACGATCGGCCCCACGACAATTCGGCGAAGCGTAGATCATCGCGCGTGCGCGGATAGAACACGGGCTGGCCGGTCGAGCCGCCGGAGCGCCAATATTCCGCGATCTCCGTGCCGGGAACCGCGCAGAACGCGGCCAGGAACTCGGCGTGGGTCAATTGCCGCAATGTTTCCTTGTCGAGGATCGGGATCTTGCCCCACTCGGACGGATCGTCGAGCGCGTTCGCATCGATGTGGTCGAGCTTGCCGCGATACCACGGGATGGTCTTCGCGCGCGCGAACGCCTTGCGCTTCCGCTCGCTCTGGATTTGGGCGATGTCGGCACGGGACTTGGGAAGCGGGAGCGGCAACGTCATGGCGTTCACCACCTACGCACGGCCGAAATTGGCCGCGAGATATTGCTGCACGAGATCGGCCTTCATGACCTTGCGGGTCGGCGTCATCGGCATCTCGGCGACGACGGCGAGGTGCTCGGGCCAGGTGAATTTCGCGAATTTGTGCTCCGCGAGGAACGATTTCAGCTCGTCGAAGCTCAAGGAAGCGCCCGGTTTGAGGATCACGAAGCATGCGGCGCGCTCGGTCAGCACCTCGTCGGGCAACGGGGCGATCGCGACCTGCGCCACCGCCGGATGGCCGGCGATCGCGATCTCCATGTCGATCGGATTGAACTTGATGCCGCCGCGGTTGATGAGCTCCTTGGTGCGCCCGCGCAGCCGCACGTTGCCGTGCGCGTCCATGCTCGCGAGATCGCCGGTGCGGAACCAGCGGTCGTCCGTGAAGCTCGATTTGTTGATTTCCTCATTTCTCTCGTAGCCCGAGAACAGCGAGCAACCGCGCACCTGCAGCTCGCCGGTCTCCCCATGCGGCAGCACGCGACCGTCGATATCGGCGACGCGCAGCTCCGTCCCGGGCGTGGCGCGGCCGATGGTCTCGAAGCGGATCTCGCGTGCATCGGTCGGGCGGCTGCAGGCGCCGAACTGCAGCTCGGTCATGCCCCAGGCCTGCAGCACCTTGCCGTCCGGCAGGAGCGTCTCGAACGCCGCGGAGAGGCTCGCCGGCACCGTCGATCCCGTCACCACCGCGATACGCAGCCCGGAAAAGTCGACGCCCTGGAACAGGTTTTGCTGCAGGCATGGGGCGACGTGCGCGGGGCCGGCAAACAGAATCGTCGGGCGGAACGTTTCGAGCGCGCGGACGAAGCCCGGCGGCGTGAACAGGTCGAGCAGGCAAGTGGTTGCGCCGGTCGCCAGGCCGAGTTGCACGGTATAGAGGCCATAGAGATGCGTGTAAGGCGCAAGGCACAGGATCCGATCATCGGGCGTGATGCCGAACTCGGCCGCGCACATGCGCGCATTGCTCAGGAAGTGATTGAAGGTGATCCGGACGGCTTTCGGCGACGAGGTCGTGCCGGAGGTATAGAGCTGCAGGAACGGATCGCTGGCTTGGATCGGCGTCGGCTGCCGAGCGTTTTTCGCGCCCCATTGCATGAGCGTCGCGAAGCTCTTCGTGCCCGCGACCTCGCCGCCGACCGCGATGGCGAGTTGCAGTGAAGGCAAGCGCCCGCGCAGCGACGCGATCTCGAGCGCGGGCGAGCGGTCCCTGAGCTTCGCCAGCGCGAGGCAAGCCCTCGCGCCGCTGTGCGCCAGCAGGTGCTCGATCTCGCGGATGCCATAGGGCACGTGCACGGTCTGCATGATCGCGCCGAGCTCGTTGATCGCGAGCCACGCGATCAGGAATTCGGGGATGTTGGGAAGGTGCACTGCGACCACGTCGCCGCGGGCGATGCCGGCATCCGCCAGAGCGGCGGCGAAGGCTTGGATCCGCGCGGCGAAGTCCGCATAGCTCAGCGTGTCGTCGAACGTCCGGATCGCCGCGCGGTCGGCGCCACGGTGGCGCTCGAGCCAGTCCCGCAGGGTTTCGTCGCGCCACCAGCTCTGCGCCCGGAAGTAGGCAGGATCGAAGCTCGTCGTCGTCACCGCCGTCACCGCCACTTGCGCCGTCCGCAGCCGATCACGTCCGCATTCCGCAACCGATCGATTTTAGAGCGTACGTTACTCCGTTATTCCAATCAATCGCTTTCCTCAGAATCGGCCCGCCAGCACCCGCGACACGCGGTCGTAGAGGCCGGTGAGCAGCGACATCGCGTTGGTGGCGGATTTCAGCTGTGCCTCGATGTCGTTGATGCTTCCGCTCGGACCGATCAGCAATTCGCGCCGCGCCGCGACCAGATATTCGGTGGCCTCCCGGCCGGCGGCGGTGGGGCGATAGCGCGTGTCACGGTTGGTGCTGCCCGGCACCTTCTCGATCATGCCCGCCGCGGTGAGCTTGCGCAGGCTGTATTGGATGTTGGAGATGTCGTCACGATTGCTGAACCGGCTCAGATCGCTGACGCTGCGCGGCTTGGGCGTGAACATCAGTTGCTGCAGGATGACGTTCTCCTGGCCGGTGAGCTTGTTCTGCTTGCCCATGGGCCCGAGCGCCACCCCGGCGAAGCGATAGAACGCTTCGGCGGCGCAGATCAGCGCCTGCTCGAACTCGAGAAAGACCCGCTCGCGCTCGGTTCTGCCCAGCGGCGGGACCGCATCGTCCGGCTCGGCGGCGACGGGCTTCTTCTTCGCGCTCTTCATGATTCCTCCGGCTGCATGTTCGCGCCCCCGCCTAGCATTTCGGATGCCGAAATTGAATTGGAGCAGATGAACGGGAACGCGGGTGGTGGCCGTCTTGACTCATTGAATGTGCGACGTAAAATAGACTGTACTTTCCGGAGATGCAAATGCTGGAGCTTTGGGAGCTTGGCGGCCGCCGCGATTGCCGGTTCAGCACGTTCTCCTGGCGCACGCGGCTTGCCCTCCATCACAAGGGCCTCGCCTTCGTCATCCACCCGGTCGCGGTCAGCGACAAGGCGGCGATCGCCTTCAGCGGCCAGGACCAGGTCCCCAACAACAAGCATGACGACCATGTCGTCACCGATTCCTGGGCGATCGCGTGCTACCTGGAACGCGCGTTCCCCGACGCCCCCAGCCTGTTCGGCGGTCCGGTCGGCGAATCACTCACGCATTTCTTCAATCTCTGGGCCGACCGGGAGCTCGTTCCGGCGATCGTGCCCTACCTGATGCGCGACGTGCTCGATTGTGTGGACGAGGCCGATGCGCGGCATCTGCGTTCCCGGATCGAAGGCTTCTTCAAGAAATCGCTCGAGGAGCTTGCGGGTGAGCGCGGCAAGGCCTTGGAGCAGTTCCACCGCCGCCTGCAGCCGGTGCGCAAGACGCTCGAGCGGCGGCGTTTCCTCGGCGGCGATGCGCCGGCCTATGCGGATCACATCCTGTTCGGCGTGCTCCAATGGGCACGCGTCGTCTCCACCGCGACGGTGCTCGATGCGGACGACGTGGTGGCCGCCTGGTTCGAGCGCGTCCTCGATCTCTATGACGGCGTCGGGCGCAACGAGCTGCCGCGCGCCGCACGTATGCAAGAGGCCGCGGCATGAAGATCGTCGTAATCGGTGGCGGCCCGGGCGGCCTTTACTTCGCGCTGCTGATGAAGAAGCGCTTCCCCGACTACGACGTGACCGTCCACGAGCGCAATCGCGCGGACGACACGTTCGGCTTCGGCGTGGTGTTCTCGGACGAGACGCTCGACAACCTCATGGACTACGACGCCGAGTCCTACACGGCGATCACCCGCGAGTTCTCCTACTGGGACGAGATCGACTTCCATTTTCACCGCGAGGTCGTGCGCTCCACCGGCCACGGCTTCTGCGGCACCGAGCGCCGCACCCTGCTGATGGTGCTGCAGGCGCGCTGCCGGGAGCTCGGCGTCAAGCTGCGGTTCTCGAGCGAGATCGGCGATCTCGACCAATTCGCCGACGCCGACCTGATCGTTGCGGCCGACGGCATCAACAGCGTCATCCGCAGCCGCTATCAGGAGCACTTCCAGCCGACGTTCGAGCTGCGCCGCAATCATTTCATCTGGCTCGGCAGCTCGGCGCCCTCGGATGCGTTCTCGTTCCACTTCACGACCAACGAGTTCGGCATCTGGGACCTCTGCACCTACCAATACCGGCGCGACATGAGCACCTGGGTGATCGAAGCACCCGAGGCGACCTGGGCCAAGGCGGAAGCGTCGCTCGGCGACCTGAACGAGGCCGAGACCGTCTCCTATCTGGAGAATCTGTGGGCGCATCTGCTGAAGGGACATCGGCTCATCGCCAATCGCTCGTTCTGGCGCCGCTTCCCGGTGATCCGCAACAAGAACTGGTACTACCGCAACATCGTCCTGCTCGGCGATGCGCTGCACACGGCGCATTTCTCCATCGGCTCCGGCACCAAGCTCGCCATGGAGGACGCGATCAATCTCTATGAGGCGTTCCTGGCGGCAGGCTCGGTGCCGGCTGCGCTCGAGCGCTTCCAGGGCTCACGCCGCGAGGACGTCGAGAAGACCCAATACGCCTCGAATGTCAGCGCGCTCTGGACCGAGAACCCGGCGCGCTACTGGCGCATGGCGCCGATTCAGGCCTGCTTCAGCATGCTGTCGCGCGCCAAAGCTGTCACCTACGAGAACCTGCGGATGCGCGATCCGCAATTCGTGGACAACGTGCAGCGTTGGTTCGCCGGGACGGTGCGCGAGCAGGGCTTCGACGTGCCGCTCGATCCTGCTCCGCCGCCGATGTTCACGCCGTTCCGAGTCGGGCAGATGGTGGTTGTGAACCGCGTGGTTGTCTCGCCGATGAACATGTATTCGGCGGAGCCGGGCGGCATCCCCGGCGATTTTCACCTGGTGCATCTCGGCCGCTTCGGCATGGGTGGCGCGGGCCTCGTGTTCGCCGAGATGACGGCGGTGTCGGAACCTGGACGCATCACGCCCGGCTGTCCCGGCATCTATTCCGACGATCAGGTCGCGGCCTGGAAGCGCATCGGCAAGTTCATTCACACGCAAAGCCCGGCGAAATTCTGCCTGCAGCTCGGTCATTCGGGCCGCAAGGGCTCTACGCGGCGCGGCTGGGAGGGCATGGATCATCCCCTCCCGGACGGAAACTGGGAGCTGGTGGCCGCATCGCCGCTGGCGTTCCACGAGTTCATGCATGTTCCGCGCGAGATCACGCGCGCCGACATGGAGCGCATCCGCGACGACTATGCGCGCGCCGCGATCAATGCCGGCAAGGCCGACTTCGACATGATCGAGGTGCATGCCGGCCATGGCTATCTCCTGTCCGGTTTCATCTCGCCGCTGAGCAACGAGCGCACCGACCAGTATGGCGGCAGCCTCGAGAACCGCATGCGCTTCCCGCTGGAGGTGTTCGATGCAGTGCGGGCGAACTGGCCTGAGCACAAGCCGATGTCGGTGCGCATCTCGGCGACCGACTGGGCGCCGGGCGGCACCACGCCCGAGGATGGGCTCAAGATTGCGGCGATGTTCCGCGCGCATGGCGCCGACATTATCGACGTCTCGGCCGGGCAGACCTCGCGCTGGGCCAGCCCGGTCTACGGGCGCATGTTCCAGACGCCGTTCTCCGAGATGATCCGCAACGAGGTCATGGTGCCGACCATCGCCGTCGGCAACATCACGACCGCCGATCAGGTGAACACGATCATCGCGGCGGGGCGTGCCGATCTCTGCGCGCTGGCGCGGCCGCATCTCACCAATCCGCATTTCACCCTCGCCGCCTCGGCCGAGTATGGGCACGACGCCCAGTTCTGGCCGCTGCCCTACCTCGCAGGCAAGGATCAGGCGTTCCGTTTGTCGCAGCGGCAGCGGGTGGAGCTCGACGCGCTGCGCAGCGCCGCCAAGCCTTCGAGTCACGATCAGCGCCGGGAGCTGAAGCAGGCCGCAGAGTAAATCTTTCAGGTGGAGAGACACATGCAAGTACCGTCACGGATTTGCGCCGCTTTGCTTTGCATCTTGGCATTCGCGCCGTGCGCCGCGGCCGCGCAGACCGTCAAGATCGGCTACATCGCAACGCTGTCGGGTCAGGCTGCCCAGCTCGGCATCGACAGCGTCGACGGCTTCAAGCTGGCGCTGCAAAAACTCAACGGCAAGCTCGGCGGCGTCCCGGTCGAGTTGGTCGTCGTCGACGATCAGCTCAAGCCCGAGATCGGCATCGAGCAGGCCAAGCGCCTGGTCGAGAAGGAGCAGACCCCGATCATCGTCGGCACCACCTTCTCGAACATCCTGATGGCGATCGTCCAGCCGACCACGCGCGCCCAGGTGTTCCTGATCAGCCCGAATGCCGGCCCGTCGCCGCTCGCCGGGGCGCAATGCAATCCGAACTTTTTTGCGGTCGCATTCCAGAACGACCAGATCTACGAGCCGATCGGCACGTTCCTGCAGAAGAAGGGCACCAAGCGCATGGTCGCGCTCGCGCCCAATTATCAGGCCGGCAAAGACGCCATCGCCGGCTTCAAGCATACTTTCAAGGGTGAGATTCTCGACGAGATCTACACGCCGCTTGCGCAGCTTGATTTCTCCGCCGAGCTCGCGCGCATCTCGAGCCTCAAGCCGGACGCGGTCTTCGCCTTCTATCCGGGCGGGCTCGCGGTCGCCTTCGTGAAGCAATACGACCAGGCGGGTTTGACCAAGACCATTCCGCTCTACGGCGGATTCCCCCTGGTCGACGAGACCGTGCGCAAGGCGCAGGGCAAGGCGTCGGTCGGCCTGGTCACATCGGGCAACTGGGCGCTCGATCTTCCGTTCGCCGCCAATAAGGAGTTTTCCGAGAGCTTCAAGAAGGCCTATGGCCGAGAGCCCAGCGAGTTCGCGGCCTACGCCTACGACACCGCGCTTGTCCTCGACAGCGCGATCAAGGCCGCCGCCGGCAACTTTGCCGACAAGGATGCGCTGCGCGCGGCCATCCGCCAGGCGAAGGTCGATTCCGTCCGCGGCACCTTCCGGTTCAACAACAACCATTTCCCGCTGCAGGACTGGTATATCCGGACGGTGGTCGACGACTCATCCGGCACGAAGATCCGCACCGACGAGAAAATATTCGCGGCCGAGGCAGATCGTTTCGCCAGTCAATGCCCGATGAAGTAGGGCGCGGGCGTATGCGCCGACAGGGTTTTACGCCGCCTTGTTGACCTGCTCGCGCGCGAAGCCGGCGGTCGAGGCGTAGCCGCGAACGATCGCCTTGCGCTGCTCGAACGACAGGACGTCGTCGATGCTGTTAAAGCCATCGGGCGCGCGCTCCTCGACCGCGTCGATCACGCCCTCGGGACCGCCCCGGCGGTTCATCCAAACGATCTGTGCCGTCACCGGCAGCCGCTCCTGCTCGTACATCCACAGCGCGTGCGGCGGGTGCTCGGCCGCGTGCAGCCGATCGGCGAGACAGCGGGCATCGAGGATCGCCTGCGAGGCACCGTTCGAGCCGACCGGATACATCGGATGCGCGGCATCGCCGAGTAGCGTGACCCGACCGTGCGACCAGCGCGGCAGCGGGTCGCGGTCGCACATCGGGTATTCCCAGAATTCGGCCGTCGCCTCGATCAGCGCCTGCGCATTGACATAGGGGATGCGGAAGCGCTGGACGTGCGGCATCAGGTCCTCGAAACGTCCGGGTCGCGACCAGTCTTCCTTGTTGGGCGGAGGGGTCGAGCCATCGCCGATCTTGGCGACCACCGCCCAGTTGGTCAGGCGCCGGTCGGGCCGCGCTGCCTCCGCGATCGGGTAGACGACGAGCTTCGCCGCCATGCCGCCGGCGATCACCATCGAGCGGCCGCTGAGGAACGTCGGCCACTCGACGGCGCCGCGCCAGAGCATCGCGCCGTTCCAGCGCGCCGGTCCCTCGTTCGGATAGAGCGTGTCCCGCACGAGCGAATGGATGCCGTCGGCGCCGACCAGCACGTCTCCGCGCGCCGTCGCCCGATGGGCGCCGTGACGGTCGAAGAAATAGGCGGTCACGCCGGCCTCGTCCTGGCGAAAGCCGCCCAGACGATGCCCGGTCAGAATGCGCGATTCGCCCAGCCGCGACCGCGCCGCCTGGTAGATCGCCGCTTGCAGGCGACCGCGGTGGATGGAGAATTGCGGGACCTCGTAGCCGGCATCGAGGCCGCGCAGCTCGCGCCAAATCTCCTGCCCGAAGCGGTTGGTGTAGAACAGCTCGTAGGTTCGGATCCCTACGGCGTCGAGCCGGTCGAGCAGTCCCAACTCGGCCAGTTCCTTGATGGCATGCGGCAGGGTGTTGATGCCGACGCCGAGCTCACGGACGGCGTCCGACTGCTCGTAGATCGCGCAATCGATGCCGCGCGCGTGCAACATGAGCGCGGTCGTGAGCCCGCCGATGCCGCCGCCGACGATGATGACCTTCATGGCTGAACTCGCACAGATCGCGCCTGTCCGGCCCCGGATAATGGTTCGCAAGCCGCATCCGGCGCAACGATTTTCGCCCGACATCGTTGACGCCGCCCGGCCGGCGGCGGCAAGTGCCCCGTCGGGGACGTCTTTGCCCCCGCCCCCGCTGCGCGCTCAGTCGTGGACGCTGAACCGCCCGTGCCGGGCTTCTGCCATCAGCCGTGCGAATTGCGTCCGGTTCATGTGAACCAGCGTCATGTGGTCGCCGCCCTCCAGATAGATTTCCGGCCGCTCCCGGATACTGTCGTCGACGATGACGTCGAGGCCGTAGCACTCGCCGACCGGGGGAACCGCGCCGAACGCACAATCCGGGAACAGCGGCGTGATCTCTCCTTCGTCGGCCAAATCGACGTCATCGCCGATTTGGCGCTTGAGATCCGGCAGGCGGATGTGATGGGAGGCGGGCAGGACGGCGAGCAGGTAGCCGCCGTCGTGGCGCAATACGATGGCTTTGGCGAGACAGTCGCCCGAGACGTGACAGGCCTGGGCGGTGCGGGTGGACGACATCGTGGCGTCATGCATGATGACGTCATAGGTGACGTTGCGGTCGAGATGCCGTTGGAGCGTCGGGGCGATGGACATGCGGGCCTCCGTGCGATGCGCGAGCTCGCACCCATGAGGGCCGGCAGCAGGCCGTCGTCCCATGAGGCACGGCCGCGTGAGGTGGAGGCCAGACTACGTCCGATTGCGACCGACCTCAATCGGTCGGATCCACGTCCGGCGGACGGTCGCCTACCGTTTCACCCGGTCCATCATGTAGCAGGCGGCGACAACCGAATGGCTCGGGCTGGTGCCGTCGTGCGTGTAGCACTTTTCCATGCGGTCGGGCGATATCAGCGTAATCCGAAACGAGCCGTCCATGTCGGAGCCGACGATCGTCTTGTTGTCGCTCGCGATGGCCCAGACGAACGGGTCTTTGGTACCCGCGACCGTTGATGACGAGTGGCCCCAAGCGAGCCTGCCATCCTGGCCTTCCACGCTATGCGTCGCTTCGATCTCGCGCACGCGCGGCGCATCGGCGGCGGTCTGCCGACCGGGATGATGGGCGTTGTGGCCGAAGACGACCGCCTTGCCCTTTCCCGACCAAGTGCCCTTGAGATCTGGAATCGCGTCCTGTGCGTGAGCGGCAATGGCTGCGGCGCCGAGCAGCGCCAATGCGAAGGTGAGACGTCTCATCGCTTCCTCCCGTGCTGATGTCGGTGTCGATCGGATCTGCCGCGAATGGCGACGCCGGCAAGACCGCGACGCCGCGCGCGATAGATCAATGCGTCAAGCCGCCACCCGTACCGGCAATGAACTACAACGAGCCTATCCCCGGGCGCGCAAAACAACAGCGCGGGCCGGGGCCCGCGCTCAGCGCCGCTGCGGAACGCGGTTGAAACTTGTCAGAAGCTGGGCCGGCGCGGAGCGCGCGCTGACCCGGCGCCGGCACCGGGGGCGGGCTTCGGCTTCATCGGCAGCAGGCCCTCGCGCTGCATGCGCT
>JBAUOM010000475.1:0-9407 GCA_049579765.1 Xanthobacteraceae bacterium | reverse complement strand
ACCATGCGCCATCGCCTGACCGCCGCCGTCGCCCTTACGCTCGTTCCGACCGCCGCCCTTGCGCATCCCGGCATCGGCGACGCGCACGGCTTCGTGCACGGCTTCGCACATCCGCTCGGCGGCCTCGACCACCTTCTGGCCATGGTCGCGGTCGGCATCTTCGCCTGGCAGCTCGGCGGTCGCGCGCTGTGGCTGGTGCCCGCGAGCTTCGTCCTCGCCATGGCGGCGGGCGCGGCGCTGGCAATGCTGGGGGTGGCGCTGCCGGCGGTCGAACTCGGCATCGCCGTCTCGGTGATCGTGCTCGGCGCGGTCGTCGCGCTCGGGGTGAAGGCGCCGCCCGCCATCGCCATGGCCCTGGTCGCCCTGTTCGCCGTCTTCCACGGCCACGCCCACGGCACCGAGATGCCGCTCGATGCCTCGGGCGGCGCATATGGCGCAGGATTCCTGCTGGCGACCGCGCTGTTGCACGTCGCGGGGATCGCGATCGGCGTCGCGATCGGCCGGGTCGGCGAAGCCTACGGCCGCGGCGCCTACCGGCTCGGCGGCGCCCTCGTCGCGCTCGCCGGCGTCGCGATCCTGACGCATGTGATCTGAAGCCGGATCCCCACCGCCCACCATGGAAAGGTCGTGGCGCGCTCGTTCGACTACGTCGTCGTCGGAGCCGGTTCGGCCGGGGCCGTGGTCGCGAGCCGGCTGTCCGAGGACGCGGATATTTCGGTGCTGCTGCTGGAAGCGGGCGGGACGGACCGGCATCCCCTGCAGCTGATGCCGCTCGCCTTCCAGCAGGTGATCAGGAGTCGGGCCTACAATTGGGGCTTCGAGAGCGAGCCGGAACCCGGTCTCTACGGCCGGCGCCTGCCCGTCCCGCGCGGCAGGACGCTCGGCGGCTCTTCCTCGATCAACGCCTTGATCTGCATCCGCGGCAATCCGCGCGACTATGATCTTTGGCGCCAGCAGGGGCTCGCCGGCTGGGGCTACGCCGACGTGCTCCCCTATTTCCGGCGGCTGGAAAGCCACTGGCGCGGCGATGGCCCTTACCATGGCGGGGACGGCCCGGTGCGCGTGACGCCGATGGACCATCCCGACATGCTGTACGAGCCGATGCGGCAGGCGGCGGCCGCTGCCGGCATTCCCGCCAACGACGATCCCAATGGCGCCTCGCAGGAGGGGATCAGCCGGATGGAGGCGACCATCGGCGCGGGCCGCCGCGTCAGCACCGCGCGCGCCTACCTGCGTCCGGCCATGGCGCGGAGCAACCTGACGATCGAGACCGGTGCGCTGACGTCGCGCATCGCGGTCGAGAAGGGACGCGCCGTCGGCGTGGAATATATCCGCGCCGGCAAGCGGCAGGAGGTCCGGGCGGAACGCGAGGTGGTGCTCTCGGCCGGCACCTACAACTCGCCGCAGATCCTGATGCTGTCGGGCATCGGCCCGCCCGATCACCTCGCATCGGTCGGCATCGTGCCGCGGCACGACCTGCCCGGCGTCGGGCAGAACCTGTCGGAGCATCCCAACATCCTCAACGTCTACCGCGCCCGCGACCAAGCCGGGCTGACGAAGTTCCTGCGCTGGGACCGCGCGGTATTGCACGCCGCCCGCTGGTTCTTGCGCCACGACGGCCCGTTCGCCAGCAACGGCGCGGCGGCCAACGTCTTCCTGCGCTCGCGCCCGGGGCTCGAAAGGCCGGATGTGCAGCTGACCGTGATGACCGTGAGCAATTCCGCGGCACTGTGGATTCCCGGCATGACCGCGCCGCCGCTCTATTGCTTCTCCACGCGGATCGGCGCGCTGCATCCGCAATCGCGCGGCTTCGTGCGCCTGGCCTCGAACAATCCGCAGGACAAGCCGCGCATCTGGTTCAACATGTTCGCCGCGGAGGAGGATCTGAGCACCATGATCCGGGGCGTGCGCGCATGCCGCGACATCTTTCGCCACAGCCCGCTGCGGGAGATGACCGACGGCGAGATTTCTCCCGGCCCGGACGTCACCAGCGACGAGGCGCTCGCCGACGCCATCCGCCGCAATGCCGGCCATCGCTCGCACCCGGTCGGCACCTGTCGCATGGGCGCGGACGCGGGCGCCGTGGTCGACGCGCAGTTGCGCGTGCGGGGAATCGAGCGGCTGCGGGTGGTCGACGCATCCGTCATGCCGGAGACGCCGAGCGGCAACACCAACGTTCCCTGCATCATGATCGGGGAAAAGGCGGCGGACATGCTGCGCGGCCGCAGCCTGCCGCCGGCCGCCGTGCCGGAGCCAGTGCTCGAAACGGCTTGAGCCGATTGCGGTGCGGTGACCGCAGCGCCGACGTTGACCGCCGCTGGCGGAACTGCACGACCCGTCTCGGGTTGAATCCGCGACGGCTCAAGCTTAAACCAGCAAATCGCACCGGCAATGATCACAAGCGGGAGAGACAGATGAAGCCCACCCTGATGGCGTGCATAGTCGTGTTGGTCGGCGTCACCTTCGCGTTCGCCGATTCTCCGGTGTCGTCAGCCGACGCGGAGAAGATCAAGGCGACCTTGCAAGCGTGGGGCTGCTCGGGCGGCAAGATGGAGCGCGAAACCGAGGGCAGCAGCATCTATGAAGTCGACGATGCCAAGTGCAAGGATGGGCAATACGACGTCAAGCTCGACAAGGAGTTCAAGGTTCTCGTCATCACCCGCGACTGAGCGCTAGTGCCCCGAACCCGAAGTTCGCGCACACTGTGCGGCGAATGCGATCGCGAACTTCGGGTTCAAGAGGGGCACTAGAATCGTAGAGTTGCCAGTGGTCCTTAGATTCCGAAGTTCGTATCTGAGCGCGCCGCAAGTGCTGACGAACTTCGGAATCGGACCACTGGTTCAGCTCACGCGGATCACCACCTTGCCGAAATGCCGCGCGGACTGCAGGTGGCGGTAGGCCGCCGGCGCCTGGTCGAACGCAAACACCTTGTCGATGACCGGCCTGAGGCCGCTCGCCGCGATCGCGCGGTTCATGGCTTCGAACATCTGCATCGAGCCGACCGATATCCCCTGCAGATTGGCGCGGCGGGAGAAGATCAGCATCGGATTGATCTCGGCCGCGCCCGAGAGCACGCCGATCAGCGTGATCTTGCCGCCGATGCGAATGGCGCGCAGCGACTGCGCCAAGGTCCCGGGTCCACCGACCTCGACGACGTGGTCCACGCCGCCGCCGCTCCACTCGACGGCAGCCTTGTCCCATTCGGGCGTGGTCATGTAGTTCACGCCCTGCGCGGCGCCGAGCTCCTTGGCGCGGGCGAGCTTGTGGTCGCTCGACGAGGTGACGATCACCTGCGCACCCATCAGCCGCGCGAATTGCAGCGCGAAGATCGAGACGCCGCCGGTGCCCTGCACCAGCACGCTCTGGCCCGCGACGATGCGCGCATGCTCGGCGAGCGCGTGCCATGCGGTGACGGCCGCGCACGGCAGCGTCGCGGCTTCGTCGTACGACAGATGGGCCGGCAGCTTGACCACGCCGTCCTCTTCGAGGGCGGCGTATTCCGCGAGCATTCCGTCGATGCCGCCGCCGAGCGCGCTGGTATGGGTGTCGGCAGCCATCGCCCCGCCGACCCAGCGTTGAAAGAAGCAGCCGGCGACGCGGTCGCCGACCTTGACGCGGGTCACGCCGGCGCCGGCCTCGACCACCTCGCCCGCCCCATCCGAAAGCGGAACGAGGTTCGGCTTCACCGGCATGCGGTAGGTGCCGAGCACGATCGCCAGATCGCGGAAATTGAGCGAGCAGGCCGCGACCTTGACCAGAACCTGGCGGAGACCCGGCTTCGGCGTCGGGAGCTCCGCCTTGACCAGAGCGTCGATGCCGCCGGCTTGCGGCAGTTGATAGGCGCGCATGCAATTCCTCCCGAAGGATGGCTTACGATCGGCAAGTCCGGATAATGCCTCCTTCTATCGGCCTTCCGATCGCACGGCGCAATATGAGGGGCTGAGCGGCGCCAGCGCCGGTCTCAGTCGCCTGCCGCAGAGCGCGCATGAGAACCCCTGCCGACGCCGCGCTCGGCGGCATCGAAACGGAGGTCCAGACCCAATTTTGGATTATGCCCGCACCATAGGTCACTCGCGTAACGTAGTCCACTACAAACTGAGGTAAATGTAAAAACGAAGGAAGTTCAGAAGGTTATGGCAAGTTCGGGCGGCGACCGAAAAGCGCGAAAACGGCCCGTGGCCATTCACTCGGCATGGGGCCGGCGAACGGCACGACCTTCCGCATTGGCGACCGCATGCGCTGGCCGTGCCCCCCGGCCTGTTCCGACCGTTCAGGTCACAGACGCCAACGCGACTTGTGAAGCATGATGGCCGAAATAGACGAAAATAACCTCAAAGTCCGCGAGCTAAGCAAGGTTCAGTCGGTTGACCAACGGATGCGCCTGCGCCTGGGGGTGCGGCGTCGGCTTTCACCAACTACGGACGTGCCACCGCATACGTCCCGGGCAGCTATGTGTGCCATAAGCAGTCGTTAGCTAAGATCATTCGATCACGTCGTCGGCGCGAGCAATAAGCGCGTCGGACGCACGTCGAGCCCCGAACCAAAAATCCCGGCGACGTTGTGACCGTCACGCCGGGACGGTTCTGAACTTCGCCGGTTCATCGGAAAAGCTAGGCATGATTTCGTGCGCGAAACGACGCAAGCTCTCGCGTGAACTGCCGCAGCTCATAATCACGTATTCGACGCCGTTTCGACGCAGGGCTTCGAGTTTGCACATGATTTCGTCTGGCGTGCCGATCAGGCTGTTCGCCTCCGCTTCCTCGGGCGCATGACCATAGGCCAAGATATGCGAACCTCCGGCACGGTCGGGCCAGCGCGCTACCGACAAAATGCGTTCATGGAACTGGCGATTACGTTCGAGGGCGGCATCTTTGGCGGCCTGGTTGTTGGCGACATACATGTCGCGCGCAAGAGCAATGTGCATCGGATTGAGCGCGCGCCCACGCGCCGCGCAGTCGGCCTTGAACAGGGCAATGCGCTCGCCGATCGCGTCGAACGCTGCGAACTGGTCGAGGAGCAGATTGTAGCCGCGCAGGGCCACGCGGCGAATGGACGGGGGGCTGCCGGCAGCCATCCAGAACGGCGGGTGCGGTTTCTGGCTGGGCGGCGGCTCGACCAAGATGTCGTTGAACGTCCAGAAGCGACCGTGGTGCGAGAAGCGTTGCTCCGAAGTCCATGCTTTGGTGATGATCGCAAGCGCCTCTTCGAACCGCGCATCGGCCTCTTCGAGCGGGATCGCGAAACCCGTAAACTCATTGTAGCGATAACCCTTGCCAACTCCGAAATCGAGCCGGCCGTCTGACAAGAGGTCCAAGGTCGCGGCGTGCTCAGCCAGGATCACCGGATTGTGCCACGGCAGCACCATCACCGCAGTGCCGAGCCGCAGGGTCGTGGTGCGCGCCGCGAGCCACGTCAACAGGGTGAGCGTGGCCGAGACTTGGTTCCAGCCGGTGAAGTGATGCTCGACCAGGAAGGTACTGTGATAGCCGAGCGCTTCCGCCTCGACGTTGAAGTCGATGAAGTCATGAAAGCCCTGGCCCATAGGGGCACTAGGAAGCGAGCTGCCGGCTTGCGCCGCACCAAAAATTCCAAACCGCATGGGCGGGGTCCTATTTCACGCTAGTGCCGCCATTTGGCTCGGCAACGATCACGACCTTTATGCCGCGCCATGTTTCGCCTACATCGATGATAGCTCTGATCCGCGCAATGCCTATCCCCTCCTGGGCACCGTTTGTGGTCGTTGGAGAAGCGCTGGTTTCTCTCACCCGGGAAACGTGGTCCCGAACATCGGCAGACCGCTTCGCGACTCCGCTTTGGTCGCTTCATCCTGCAGAACATCCCAGTGTTCCGCGAGCACGCCGTCGGCCACTCGGACGACATCGGCGGCGATCCAATTTCTGGGCCTTCCAGTTCCCGAAAACCGGCCATGGACGATCACGTAATCGTTTTCAGCAACGATCAGGCCCGGCTCGTACTTCAGCGTCGGTGGCGTGCTCCTAACCAGATTGAACAGGCCGTCGCGCCCAGGCGCGATGTGCGCGCTGTGTTGCATATAGTTCGATGACCAGGACCCACGGCGTCTCTGGTTCGAGTAGCCGATGCAATTCGATCGAAACCGGCGCCGGTTCATCACGCTGCTCAGCAGCGCTGCGGCGAGCGCGCAGCAGCCGGGTCGAACCCATCGTATTGTGGCAACCTAAGACGGATGAGCGGGTCAGGCTCGCGCATGAAGCTGCGCGCGGGTCATTTCAACGTTGTACGCTTGTCCGGCCCTCAAGGTTACTCACCTTGGATTTTGCCTGCTTGGCGCCGGGATCATTGCGGGCGCCCGCCTGACGCTTCCTTGTTTCCGATTTCTCCGCTGCGCCTTCTTTGTTTACGATCTTTTGCACAGCCGGCCGGCCGCGCTTGTCGGCATATTCCTTGCCATCGATCGGCGCGACATGCGGGGGGTCTCGGTCGAGATAGGGGCGCGCGACCCCAAGCTCCTTCTCGTGCGCATCGATCCACTTCCACAGCACTTCGCTTGCGGCGAATCGCTGCAGACGGGTCTCGCCATCGACGCTCACGAGATCGACGGCAAGCCCGTGGCCGTAGCCGCCGCGGCGGCTCCCGCCGTGATATGAGCTGTCGCTCGCCGCCTTGTTGCCGCTTGCGATCGATTGCCGGTAATCGTCGCGGAATGCGCTGGTTATGCCCGGCATGAACCCGGCGGCCTCCATCGTGCGAAGCGCCCTGAACAGCTTGAGCTTGAAGCCGCGATCCATGCCCCCGATCACATAGTCCTTGAGGGACATGCCGGCTTTTTGTGCCGCGATCGGATCCTTCCACGCGAAGTCGGCGACGACATATTTCGTGACGGTTCTGGTGACGGTCCGCGTCTTGCCCTTCTTCTTGATCGTCGTCTTGATTCGATCCGTCACCTTGTTCGTATCGACCTTGGGCGTGCGCTCGTACAGCGACCAGAGGTACTCGTCGATGCAGATTTCGACCACCAGGCATTCGTCGAGAGTCTCAACCGGGCGCGCGGCCGGCTGCGGATGCTCCATGCCCGGATCGGGCCTGAACAGAGACACCAGCCGCCCGCTTGTTTCGGGCGGCGGCGGACGAGAGTCGGACAAAGGGGCCTCGACGCCGGACGCATCGGCGGCGGAAACGCCCGCGCGGACGAGGGCAGTTTCGCCGAGGGCTGGACCGACCGTCGCCGCATCGGCGGCAGCAGAGGCCGCGTGCGCGACGGCGGGCTTCGATGATACGGGATCGGCCGCCGCCCCGTCTCCGAGGGAGACGGCCGCGTGCGCGACGGCAGGCCCGGGCAGCTTGAGATGGGACGTGGCCACGCCGCCCAGAGAGGCCTTTGCAGGTGCCCGCCGCGCGCCGACAGGCCCGAGGTCGGCGCTCGAAGCCGTTGCGCCGCCTGCCGCCCCGCGGTTCCAGATCGCCGTTGCGGTATTCTCGATGCCGGACCACTCGAAGCCGCCGAGGCTGGCAGCGCACCAACCGGCGACGGTGACCGTTCCGCACAACAGCACCAGCGCAAACTGCCGCGGTCTCACCACTTGCCCGCCCCCCGTTGGCCCCCGTAAGGCATGCCGCAAAGCCGGCAGCATCAATTGTCGGCTCACGACCGCTTCATGCAAGACAAGAAAGCTGCGGGTAATCGTATTCCCAAAACGTGTTGCCCAAATACAACGCGGGCCCCGGTCTGTTCACCTGCCACGGGTCACCGAACGGGCTGGTCACCGAATTGTTCGCGCGGCTCGACCGGATAAACGAGGAGCTCGGCTATTTCTTCGAGCCGCGGCCCCGGCAACGTGACCGACCGCGGCGGCCAAAGGTGTAGACACCAGACCCCCATGCGGCGAACTATTGGGGGGTCGGAGCGCTGGAGGACATGCGCAAGTGGAAACAAGGCGGCGCCGATGAAGCGTCGCCACAACGTGATCTCGAACGGCGGGCATCCGCTTCCGGGATCAAAGGGAGGAAACGATGATGGAGCTTTGCCGTAACGCGCTGCGCACCCTTGGCGCCGCGCTGATCATCGGACTTGGTTTCATTTCGGGGGCGTCCGCGCAGAGCGGCGATCCGATCCGGATCGGCATGAGCCTCGCGCTCACCGGCGCCGGCGCCGCACCGAGCAAGGTGATCAACACCGCGCTCGAGATCTGGCGCGACGACGTCAACGCCAAGGGCGGGCTGCTCGGCCGCCCGGTCGAGCTCGTCATCTATGACGACCAGAGCGCGCCGGCGAATGTGCCGAACATCTACACCAAGCTCATCACAGTCGACAAAGTGGACCTGCTGCTGGGACCCTACGGCACCAACTTCGTTGCGCCGGCGATGCCGGCCATCATCCAGAACAACAAGATGACGATCAGCTTTACCGCCATCGGCATCAACGACAAGTTCCACTACCCGAAATACTTCTCGATGGTGTCGACCGGCCCGGAGGGCGTCAACGCCTTCTCGATCGGCTTCTTCGATCTCGCCGCGGCCCAGATACCCAAGCCGGAGACCGTCGCCATCCTCGCCGCCGACGCCGAGTTTGCCCAGAGCGCGGCCCACGGCGCCCGCGAGGAAATCAAGAAGCACGGCTTCAGGGTCGTCTACGACAAGAGCTATCCGCCGAGCACGACCGATTTCGCGCCGGTGGTGCGCGCGGTGCGGGCCACCGATCCGGATATCGTCTACGTCGGCGCCTATCCGCCAGACAATGTCGGCATCATCCGCGCCGCCAACGAGATCGGGCTGTCGCCGAAGATGATGGGCGGCGCGATGATCGGCATGCTGGTGACGCCGATCAAGGTCCAGCTCGGCCCCGCGGCGAACGGCCTGATCGTGGGCGAGAACTTCGCCGCGGCTTTCGCGCCGAAAATCCCCGGCTCCGCCGATTTCCTCAAACGTTATGGGGAAAGGGCGGCGACGGTCCAGATCGACCCGCTCGGCTTCGCCTGGGGCCCGTTCGCTTACTCGGCCGGCCAGACCTTGGCGCAGGCGGTGACCGCGACCAAGAGCCTCGATCACGACAAGCTCGCGGCCTACATGCACAAGGCGAGCTTCAAGACCGTGTCCGGCGATTTCTCGTTCGGCGCGGACGGCGAATGGTCGAAGTCGCGCATGGTCTGGACCCAGGTCCAGAACGCGCAACCCAACAACCTCGATCAGTTCCGTGACGGGAAGGCGCAGCCCATCGTCTGGCCGCCCGAGGCCAAGACCGGCACCCTGATCTATCCCTACGAGAAGGCGCGGCAGCAGTAAGCGATGAGCGCCGATGCGCTAATCTTACTGCGTCATAAGCGATGGCGGCTCAAGGCTTCCATGGGTGGTCGGGGCGGTATCTGTTTGATGCTTTGGTTGCAGCACGGGCATCGTGAAAGCGTTCTGGCAACGGCGACGGTCAATCGTCG
>JBAUOM010000474.1:0-4830 GCA_049579765.1 Xanthobacteraceae bacterium | reverse complement strand
CGCGAGCGTCTCGCGGCGCGTGACCTCGCGGATCCGCCCGCTCACCGGCGCGCCCCCGCCGCCCGTCCGCCGTCCCACCACCATATGGTCGGAAACGCCGACGCGCCGTATTTCGGCAGCGGCTCGGGGTGGCCGAAACGGTCCCAGCGCGCGGTGCGGCTCTTGGCATAGGTGAATTGCGGCACCACGTAGTCGTTCCAAAGCAGCACGCGGTCGAGCGCTTTGGTGGCGGCGACGAGCTCGGCGCGGTCCTTGGCGAAGATGATCCGATCGATCAGCGCATCGACCGCGGGATTCTTGATGCCGACGTAGTTGCGCGAGCCCGGGGTGTCGGCGGCCGGCGAACCCCAGAAGTCGCGCTGCTCGTTGCCGGGCGAGAGCGATTCTGGCCACACGGCGATGATCATGTCGAAGTCCCAGTTGCGCAGTCGGTTCTCGTACTGGATGTCGTCGACGCTGCGCACGTTGAGGTCGATGCCGAGGCGAGTGAGGGACGGCTTGTAGAACAGGATGATGCGTTCGGCGCCGGGATCGGCCGTCTGCGTGAGCACCTCGACGCTCAGCGGCTCGCCGGTCTTGCTGTTGACCTGCTTCTGGTTGCGCACCTCGTAGCCGGCCTCCTTCAGGAGCCGCATGCCCTGACGCAGATTGGCGCGCACGTTTTCCGGGTTGCCTCCGACCGGATTGGTGTAGGGCGTCGTGAACACCTCCGGCGGCACCTTGTCGCGGAGCTTTTCCAGGATCTCGAGCTCCTGGCCCTGCGGCAATCCCGACGAGGCGAGCTCGGTGCCGTCGAAATAGCTGTTGATGCGGGTATACTGGCCGAAGAAGATCTGCTTGTTCATCTCCTCGAAATCGAAGGCGAAATTGAACGCACGCCGCAGCCGCGCGTCCTTGAATTTGTCGCGGCGGGTGTTGAAGGCGAAGCCCTGCATGATCCCACGGTCGCGCTGCGGGAATTCCTCGAGGATGACGCGCTTCTCCCGGGCGGCGGGAAAATCGTAGGCCGTCGCCCAGTTCTTGGCGCTGTTCTCGGTCCGCCAGTCGACCTGGTCCGCCTTGAAGGCCTCGATGGCGACGGTCGCGTCGCGAAAGTACTCGTAGCGCAGCTCGTCGAAGTTATCGCGCCCGACATTGACGTTGAGATCCTTCGCCCAATAGTCCTGGACCCGTTCGTAGACGATGGTGCGCCCCGCCTCGAATTCCTTGATCCGGTAGGCGCCGTTGCCGAGCGGCGGTTCGAGCGTGGTCGCGCCGACGTCGCGCTTCTTGCCCGACGCGTCGGCTCCCTCCCACCAGTGCCGCGGCAGAACGCTGAGCTGACCGAGGATCACCGGCATTTCGCGGTTGCCGGGCGCGTCGAAGATGAAGGTGACCTCGCGCTCGCCGGTCTTCTCGACCTTCGCGACGTGACGGTAATAGGCCGCCATCATCGGGCTGTGCTTCTTGAACGAGGCCATGGAGAAGATGACGTCCTCGGCCGTGATCGGCTGGCCGTCGTGGTGGCGCGCTGCGGCGCGCAAGCGGAAGGTGGCCGAGGAGAAATCGCGCGGATAGCTGACTGCTTCGGCGATGAGCCCGTAGTCGGTCGACACCTCGTCGAGCGACGGCGCCATCAGGGTATCGGAAAGGACCCCGACGCCCATCGCGATCGATCCCTTGAGCCCGGCGACGACCTCGTTGAGATTGTCGAAGGTGCCGAACGCGATCAGGCGCACCGTGCCGCCCTTCGGCGCGCTCGGATTGACGTAGTCGAAATGCTTGAAGGAGGCCGGATATTTGAGCTCGCCGAACAGCGACAATCCGTGCCGCCACGCGCGCTCGGTATTGGCGTCTTGCGCGGCTGCCGGCGTACCGAGGAGCGGCACGCCGAAGCGATCGAGGACGAGCGACAAGGTTGCAAGGGCGCCGGCGTGAATGACGGAGCGACGGGTCAGGCGCAAAGGAAACCTCCGGGGCGACAAAACCACAAATACGCGCGGCTTGGCGGGATTATGTCCCAATTTGGATGTCCGGGCGCTGACATGTGCGCGACCGGCCATCAAATCCTAAGTAGGACAATGTCTTGACCGGCGCCATGGCGCCGGCGGGCCCGGACCCGTTCCTTACCAAATCTTAAAGTACAACCCGATTACGGTTCCGCAGCGGCCTCGCGTCGAACCCGCCGCCGAAGGCGGCTGTGAGCGGAACTGAATCGGCGTCATTGTGCCTTCGGTGGCGCGGGTGCGGGCGCGGATGTCGGCGCGGCCTCGGCCGCCTTCGGCAGCGGTGCAGGGTGGTCCGAGAGGCTGTTGAGATAGACCAGGACGTCCGCCCGCTCGCCCGCGCGCGGAATGCCAGCGAAGGTCATGTTGGTGCCGGGGATGTAGCCGCGCGGATTGGAGATGAAATGGTTGAGGTCGTCGATGGTCCAGTCTCCGCCCTTGGCCTTCATTGCGGCGGAGTAATTGAATCCCGGATGCGACGCCTTCGGGCGGCCGACGATGCCCCACAGATTGGGGCCAACCCGGTTGGGGCCGCCCTTGTCGAAGGTATGGCAGGCCGAGCATTTCTTGGCCGCGTTTTCGCCGCGGCTGATCTCGGCCTTGGCGAGCAGCTGCTCGATCGGCACCTGCGGCTCCGGCGCCGGCTTGGCGGCGCCGCCCGGCTGCTGCTCCGGCACCACGATCTCGTAGCCCGGCTTGGCCGGCTTCACCGGCGCGAAGATGGCGCCGGCGGCGATGTTGATGGACAGCACGCCCAGGCAGGTGCCGAGGATGGCACCGAGGATCTTGTTGACTTCGAAGGAGTCCATCGCCTCGAGGCTCGCGGAAGGAATGGGACAGGCGGCCGCGGGAACGGTTGCGGCGGCGCACAAATAACCGGTTTGCCTGCACGCTGGCAACCCTTATAACCCCGACCCCACGATGCATTTGGCGGCCGGGTTCGGGCCGGCCGAGGCAGCCCGATGGCCGACATTCTCATCGTCATCCCGGCCCGCATGGCCTCGACCAGGCTGCCCGGCAAGCCGCTGGCGGACATCGCCGGCGAACCCATGATCGTTCACGTCATGCGGCGCGCGCAGGCGGCACGGCTCGGCGCGGTGCTGGTCGCGACCGATTCTGAAGCGATCGCGGCCTGCGTGGAGAAGGCGGGCGGACGCGCCGCGATGACCCGCGCCGACCATGCCACCGGGTCGGACCGCATCTTCGAGGCTGTGGAGGCCGCCGACCCGCGGCGGCGCGCCGACATCGTCGTGAATCTCCAGGGCGACCTCCCGACGCTCGCCCCCGCCGACATCGCCGCAGCGGTCGGGCCGCTCGCCGATCCGGCAGTCGACATCGCCACGCTGGCGGCCGAGATCGGCAGGCCGCAGGAGCGCACCGACCCCAATGTCGTGAAGGTCGTCGGTACGCAGATTGCGGAGCGAAGGCTGCGCGCGCTCTATTTCACCCGCGCGACCGCGCCCGCCGGAGAAGGCCCGCTCTATCACCACATCGGTCTTTACGCCTTCCGGCGCGCGGCGCTCGCCCGATTCGTCGCGCTTCCCCCCTCGCCGCTCGAGCGGCGCGAGCGGCTCGAGCAGTTGCGCGCGCTCGAAGCGGGAATGCGCATCGACGCGACCATCGTGGAAGGCGTGCCGCTCGGCGTCGACACCCCGGAGGATCTCGCGCGGGCGCGCGAAATCCTCGCCTTATCGTCATCCTGAAAGGACCGGTGTCCCCGATGGTGTCGTCCCCGCGCAGGCGGGGACCCATATTCCAGAGGTCGGCGTGCGTGGCACGATGGGTCCCCGCAACGGGGTCCCCGCGCGGGGACGACAGCACGGCAAGGCACTCACGCTCCCGGGCAAAGCGACTCCTCCCCCGTTGACTCGGTCGTGACTGTATGCGTACCGGATCGGCCATGACGACGGCCAAGAAGATCGTATTCCAGGGCGAGCCGGGAGCGAATTCCCATCTCGCCGCGCGCGAGGTCTATCCCGACTATGCGCCGGTGCCGTGCGCGACGTTCGAGGACGCCTTTACCGCCATCAGCACGGGCGATGCCGCGCTCGGCATGATCCCGGTCGAAAACTCGGTCGCCGGCCGGGTCGCCGATATTCACCACCTCATGCCGCACGCGGGCCTGCACATCATCGCCGAGCATTTCATGCCGGTGCGCCATCAGTTGCTGGCACCGAAGGGGGCGGTGCTGGCGGATATCAGGACGGTCGAGAGCCACGTCCATGCGCTCGGTCAGTGCCGCAAGGCGATCCGCAAGCTCGGCCTCAAGCCCATCGTCGCCGCCGATACCGCGGGCTCCGCCCGCGAGGTCGCCGAAGCGGGCGACAAGACGCGCGCCGCCATCGCCACGCGGCTCGCCGCGGACATCTACGGCCTCGACATCCTGGCGCAGGACATCGAAGACGAGGATCACAACACCACGCGCTTCATCGTGCTCTCGCGCGACGCGCGATGGGCGAAGAGCAACGAAGGCCCGGTGGTCACCACCTTCCTGTTCCGCGTGCGCAACGTGCCGGCGGCGCTCTACAAGGCGCTCGGCGGTTTCGCCACCAACGGCGTCAACATGACCAAGCTCGAAAGCTACATGATCGAGGGCAATTTCTTCGCCACCCAGTTTTACGCCGACGTCGAAGGCCATCCCGAGGATCGCAGTCTCGTCTTCGCCTTCGAGGAGCTCGCCTTCTTCTCCAAGGAAATGAAGATCCTCGGCGTCTATCCGGCGCATCCCTTCCGGGCGACCTTCGAGGAAACGGTCGGATAGACCGTTCGGCGCGCCGGCGCTACGCCGCGCTCCTGTCGATCAGCGGGGCGGGCCTGCGGTCGGCGCACGCGCCCAGCCGTGTGC
>JBAUOM010000473.1:0-5100 GCA_049579765.1 Xanthobacteraceae bacterium | reverse complement strand
ACCTTGCGCCGCCCCTGCGGGCCGGTGATTTCGACGGCGCCGCCGAGCGCGACGAGGCACGCCGGCAGCTCGGCGGCGGGATCGGCGAAGGCGAGCGACCCGCCGATGGTACCGCGGTTGCGGATCGCAGGATGGCCGATATGCGGGAGCGCCAAGGCGATGAGCGGCGCATCGCGGGCGAGCTCGGCCGAGCGCTCCGCCCGCACGTAGCGCACCAGGGCGCCGATTTCCACATCCCCATTCTTCGACGCGATCCCGTCGAGCCCCTCAACGCCGTTGAGATCGACCAGGAGAGCCGGGTGGCTCAGCCGCATATTGAGCGTGGCGATCAGGCTCTGGCCGCCGGCGAGGAGGCGCGCGTCGTCATGCGCCAGCAGTTCGATCGCATGCGCGACCGAACGAGCCTTGGCATATGCGAATGGTGCCGGCTTCATCGTCCTCCCCGCGGCGCTTTTTGCTTATTGTCGCCGCCGCGGGCGGGCCGTCAATCCTTCCCGGTCCCCACGCGGTTGGTGAAGCACGCGTTGCCGAGCCCGGTGCCGATCGTGAGGACACCCCAATGGGTCACGTCGCGCATGAACGGCGCCTCGCTCAGCCCCTGCACCACCGCATCGTTATGCAGGAGGAGGGTCGTTTCGTGCTTGCCGATCTTCGGGATCGCGTCGTGCAGCGAAAGCGGCAAATTGAACCGGCTGCTCTGCCAGTTCCCCGGCAGGTTCTGCGCGCCGCGGTCGATCGTGCCGTCTGTCTCGATGATGCCGGGACAACCGATGCCGATGAAGGGCGCGAGCCGCAGTCCTTCCTTGCCGGCGCGTGTAATCATACCCTCGAGCATCCGGGTCAGTTCCTTGACCACGCGTTCGCGGGTGACCTTTTTTTCGTCGGCGTGACGCCACAGCTCGAATTTCCAGACGAAAGCCTTGGAAAGATCGGGCGCCTTCTTCAAGCTCAGCGCAACCACGCCGGCGCGGATGTTGGTGCCGCCGATGTCGACCGCCAGGATGGCGTCGTGCGCCTCGAACATCCATGGCGGCGCTAGATGCGCGGCGCCGACGAGCCCCGCTTGGTCGGGATCGCTGCGGATCGGCACGAGGTCGATCTGCACCTTGTCGGCTTTGAGGATCACCGCAGCGCGGCCGACGGCGAGCTCGCCCACACGGCTGCCGCGAAAGCCGCCGCCCACGACGATTCGTTCGGTGTCGCGCCAGGACTTGAGCTTGAGGAAGCGACGGATGACGAGCGCCAGCTCCTGGGCAAAATCTTCGATCGCGCCGTGCACGACGCCGGCGGCCTCGAGATCTCCCTCGGTGAGCAGCAGGTCGAGCTGCTTCTTGTTGATTTCATCGCTCGGCTCGTCGCCGAACGGATCGCCGCCGGCCTTGCGCAAGGGCTTGCGCCAGTTTTCGATAATGGTGCGGAAAGCACCCTTGCTGGCGCGGTCGCCGAGGAAGCCTTCGTCATCCTTCAACTCGACGTTATAGCTCTCGACGTCGACCAAGGGGAGGCGGGCGGCGCCATGCGTCGCAACCGTAGGCAAAGTCGGATCGGCCATGAACCCATTCCCGTGACAAGCCCATGACAACCGGGAAGCGGCCGGAAAGTTTCATGGCGCCGGGGCGGGGGAGGCGGCCGGGGCGCAGATGCGGCGCACGATGTCGATCGCACGCCGCATCAGCGTTTCCGAGGCCTCACGGGTGCGGAAGCCGGCATGGGCTGTGAGCGTCACGTTCTCCATTTTTGCCAGCGGATGGTCGGCGGCGAGCGGCTCGGCGTGGAAGACGTCGAGCCCGGCGTGACGTACATGGCCGCTCCTGAGCGCTTCGATGAGCGCGCTTTCCTCCACCAGCGCGCCGCGCGCGGTATTGACCAGGATCACGCCCGGCCTCGTCCGCGCCAGCCGCGCGGCGTCGATCAGGCCGCGGGTGTCGTCGGTCAAGGCAAGATGCAGCGAAATGACGTCGGCCCGTACCAGCAGATCGTCGAGGCCGACAAGCGCAACGCCGGCATGCGGGCGCGGCGAGCGGTTCCAGGCGATCACCTCCATGCCGATGCCGCGCGCGATCCGTGCCACCTCCGCCCCGATGCCGCCGAGCCCGATCAGACCGAGCGTCTTGCCTTTGAGTTGCATGCTTTCGAGCGGCTCCCACGCGCCCGCCCGCACGGCCCGGTCCATGCGGGCGAGTTCGCGGCAGCAGGCGAACATCAGCGCGACGGCGTGCTCGGCGACCGCGGTGTCGCCGTAGCCCCTGATGGTGTGTACCACGATGCCGAGCGCATGAAGAGCCGCGACGTCCATGTAGCTCGACGCGCCGGTGCCGAGAAAGACGATGTGCCTGAGGCCGCGGCACTCGGCTATGATCTCGGTCGGCAGGTACGAATGGTCGTCCAGGCAGACATCGTAGCCCGAAAGCAGCCGCGGCAGATCGGCGACCTGGAAGCGCTCGGTTTTGACCGCGATCGGCGGGTCGTCGGGCCGCCACACGCGGGCGAATACCGGGGCGAGCTGGTCGTTGCAGTCGAGGAAGATCGCTTTCATGGGCGTGCTGTTTCCTGAACCGTCGCGGGCATAGTAATACTGCCCGAACCGGTCACCAGGGAGGATGGGATATGTCAGGCGAGTTCAAGGGCAAGATCGTCGTCGTCTCCGGAGGGAGCCGCGGCATCGGCCGCGGCATCGCGCTCGCTTTCGCGCGCGAGGGCGCGCAAACCGTTCTGGCCTCCTCATCCGAGCAAAATCTCGCCGCCGCCGCCAAGACGATCGCGGCGGAGGGTCCGGAGCCGTTCACCGTGGCCGGCGATCTGCGCCGCCTCGACGCCTGCGAAGGACTGTTTGGCGCGGTCAACGAGCGCTTCGGGCGCTGCGACGTGCTTGTCAACAATGCCGGGGCGACGCGTGCCGGCGCATTCCTCGAACTGCCCGATGCGGCCTGGCTCGACGGCTACGCGTTGAAATTCTTCGGCTGCGTTCGGCTCACACGCCTGTTCTGGCCGCTGCTGAAGGCCGCGCAAGGGAGCGTCATCAACATCATCGGCGGCGCCGGCCGCACCCCGGATCCCGAATTCTTGATCGGCGGCTCGGTCAACGCGGCGGTCGCCAACTTCTCCAAAGGTCTCTCGAAACTGGGCAACCGCGACAACGTCAACGTGAACGCCATTCATCCCGGCAACACCGACACCGAACGGCAGCAGCAGCTGCGCGAGCAGCGCGCGGCGGCGCTGGGCAAGACCGTCGAGGAGCTGCGGGCCGAGGCACTCGTCAAGAACAACATGCGCCGCTTCGGTGTGCCCGAGGACATTGCCGCACTCGCCCTGTTCCTGTGCTCGGAGCGTGCGCGCCATATCCAAGGCACCGCGATCGCGGTCGACGGCGGCGCCACACCGGGCCTTTATTGATCGGCTTCACGTTTGCGCGTGTTGGTCGCCGGGGAGCTTGCGCCCGCCGGGGGGGATTGGTCTCATAGGGCAAAACTCGCGGACCACAGGAATAACCGCCGCGCGCGGAGGGTTGATCCTTCGTGGGGCATTTCGCCCGCTAAGGCAGTCAGGGAGGATGACATGAGGCAGATGACACGGCGCGTTTTCGGGGTGGCTGGTTTCGCCCTGCTGTTGGCCACATCCGCAAGCTTTGCCCAGCAGCCGCCGCCGGTTCGCATCCGCGGGCAAATCGAGAAGGTCGACGGTGACGTACTCGACGTCAAGGCGCGAAACGGGGATGTGCTGAAGGTCAAGCTCGTCGATCCGGCGCGGGTCACGGCGCTGGTCAAGGCCTCCCTCGCTGATGTCAAGGTTGGGAAATTCATCGGCGTCACCGCCATGCCGCAGGCTGATGGCAGCCAGAAGGCGATCGCGGTCCACATCTTCCTGGATGCGCAGAAAGGTGTCGTGCCGGACCGGCATGGGCCGTGGGATCTGCGGCCGGGCAGCACCATGACCAACGCGATCGTGGAAACGACCGTCGCCGGCGTCGACGGCCAGACCGTCATGGTCAAGTACAAGGACGGGGAGAAGAAGGTGATCGTTCCGCCCGATACCCCGATCGTTGCCTATGCTCCGGGCAACAAGAGCGAGCTCAAGCCTGGTGCCCAGGTCATCATCTTCGGCGCAACCAAGCAGGCGGATGGGTCCTTGACCACACCGGCGATCAATGTCGGCCGTGACGGCGTCGTACCGCCGATGTGATCGGGCAGTGCCGAAGCACCGGGTCGTGCGGGCCGCCACGTCGACGACAAATGCCGCGGTGCGCGGCATCGCCAAGGCGGCGCTCCGCGAGGGCACCACGCCGCCGACGTGAGGCGCTTCGGGTCGCTCATGCGGCAGCTTATGGTGCGCGTCGTCCTATCGCGACGGGGCACGCCAGGAGGAAACATGAACACGGTCACACGACATATGCTGGCGGGCGCGGCAGTGATAGCGGCGATCGCAGTTTCGGCCGCCCACGCGCAGCAGCCGCCAACCCAGCGCGTGCGCGGCACGATCGAGAAGGTCGATGGCGACAGGCTGTCGGTGAAGTCACGCGACGGCGCCGTGGCCACCGTCGTGCTGGCGAGCAACGTGCAGGTCATCGGCGTCGTGAAAGCCTCGCTGGCCGACGTCAAGGAGGGCTCCTACATAGGCAGCGGCGCGATGCCGCAAGCCGACGGCAGCCAGAAGGCCGTGGAGGTGCACATTTTCGCCGAGACCCAGCGTGGCACCGGCGAAGGTCACCGCCCCTGGGGCGGTGCGCCCAACGGCACCATGACCAATGGCACCGCCGGTACGACCGTCACGGGCGTCGACGGTTCGGTGATTACCGTGAAGTACGGGAACGGTGAAAAGAAACTCATCGTGCCGCCGGGCACGCCGATCGTTCGCTACGTGCCTGGAGAGAAGATCGAGCTCAAGCCAGGCGCCCACATTAACATCGTCAACGCGGTAAGGAAATCGGACGGAACGTTCGAGGCCGCGCGCGTCAATGTCGGGCGCGACGGCGTCGTGCCGTAGGTCATGCGCTTTGGCGGCGAGCCTCAGCGACGCACGATTTTCGTGCCGCCGCGGCGGGATGGCGCGTGCGCCGAGCCGCGCGCCGGAACGTCGAGATCGCTGGCCAGCAGGTCCGGAAGC
>JBAUOM010000472.1:0-1751 GCA_049579765.1 Xanthobacteraceae bacterium | reverse complement strand
GTGCTCGATGCGTTCGGCTGTCCGATCCTGCCCATGCGCTACGAAAGCGCCGAGCTCGCCAAGATCTCGATCAACTGCTGCTTGGTCGCCTCGGTCGCGGTGGCCAACACGCTCGCCGAATTGTGCGAGCGGATCGGCGGCGACTGGTCGGAGATCGCGCCGGCGCTGAGGCTCGACCGGCGCATCGGTCCATACGCCTATCTTGCCCCCGGGCTCGGGATTGCCGGCGGCAATCTCGAGCGCGACCTCGCAACGGTACGCCGCCTTTCCGAAATCCATGGAACCGAAGCGGGCGTGATCGGCGCCTGGCTGCGCAACAGCCGGTACCGGCGGGATTGGCCGCTGCGGCAGCTCCAGGAGCGCGTGTTGTCACGGCTGCGGGAACCGGTCATCGGCATTTTGGGCGTGACCTACAAGGAGAACACCCATTCCATCAAGAACTCGCCCGCGGTCGCCCTGATCAAGGAGCTGGCCGGTTGCCGGCTGCGCGTGTTCGACCCGGCGGTGCGGGCTTCGGCGCAGTGGCATCCCCGCCTGACCGTCGCTGACGGGGCGCTGGCGGCGTGTGACGGCGCCGACGCCCTGGTCATCATGACGCCGTGGCCGCAATTCCGTGACATCGAGCCTGCCGCGGCGGCCCGGAGGCTGCGCGGGCGCGTTGTGGTCGATCCCTTTTCGATGCTAGACCGTGCCGCCGCCGCCGGTGCCGGCCTCGAACATGTCCTACTTGGAGCGCCTTTGCCGGCGCACGCGGAATGACACTGTCCCACGCACATCAAGCTCCTCGCAAACCGTCTCGTCTCGTCGTGTTGGGTTCCGGGGGCTTCCTGGGCCGCAACCTGCTCGGGGCTTGCGCTGCCGCGGGCATCGAGGCCATCGGGTTGGGATCACGCGACATCGACTTGGCGGATGTCGCGGCCGGGCCGCGCCTGGCGGAGCGGCTGCGGCCGGGGGACGTGCTCGTTTTCCTGGCGGCGATCACGCCGGACAAGGGTCGCGATTCCGGCACGCTGATGCAAAATCTTGCCATGTGTCGCGCGGTCTGTGAGGCGACGCGAGCGGTCGAGATTGCGCAGCTCGTCTATGCGAGCTCGGACGCCGTCTACTCCTTTGCCACGGCGCTGATCTCGGAGGAGACGCCAGCGGTTCCGCTCGATCTCTACGGTGCCATGCACCGCACGCGCGAGCTGATATTGGCCGGCGAGGCCAAGGCGCCGCTCGCCATTCTCCGCCTGACCGCGGTCTACGGTGTCGACGACACCCACAATTCATACGGCCCCAACCGTTTCTTGCGCCAGGCGCTCAAGGAAGGGCGCATTTCGCTCTTCGGCAACGGCGAGGAGACCCGCGACCATCTCCATGTCGACGACGCGGTCGATCTCAATCTTAAGGTCGTCTCACGTGGGTCGACCGGGATTCTCAACCTCGCCACCGGAAAGTCCGAGACGTTTCGGGCGGTCGCGGAGACGATTGCCGCGCGCGCGGGCCGCCCGGTCGAGATCGCGCCCTCGCCAAGACAGAACCCCGCGACCCATCGTCATTTCGACGTCACCCACCTCCTGCGCGCCTTTCCGGGCGCGCGCTTCCGGCCGCTCGACGAGGGGTTGGCAGCGACACTCGCCAATATGAGGGCAAAGGCAGGTGCCTGAGATCAATCTGCTGGCGAAATATCCGCGGGCGAAACGCAATCTGATCGCCCGCAAGCAAGGGCAGGCGGAGAACCGAATCCTCGCCAAGCAGTTCGGTCGCGA
>JBAUOM010000471.1:0-4863 GCA_049579765.1 Xanthobacteraceae bacterium | reverse complement strand
CACCAGCACCATGCCGGCGCCGACGATCGGGCGCAGCATCGCGGCCTCCTCGCCCGAGCAGACGAGGCCGTCGAGGCCGATGTCGCGCGCTTGCGCGGCGCGCTCGCCGACGAGCTCCGAGACGGTGAAATCGTAACCGGCGGCGGCGAGATCGGCGTCGTCGTAGGACGTGAGCACGGTCACCGCGAGCAGACGCAGATCGGAGCCTTTGCGCGCGTCGACCGCGGCATGCATGGTCTGCGGATAGGCGTGCACGGTGAGAAACGACGCACCGAGGCGGGCGACGCTCTCGACGCCGCGCGCCACGGTGTTGCCGATGTCGTGGAGCTTGAGGTCGAGGAAGATGCGCTTGCCCGCGCTCGCAAGCACGCGCGCGAAGTCGATGCCGCCGGCAAAGGCGAGCTGATAGCCGATCTTGTAGAACGAGACGGATTCGCCCAGCCGTGCGACCAGCCCCTCCGCCTCGGCGACGGAGGGAACGTCGAGCGCGACGATCAACCGCTCGCGCGGCTCAAGCTTCACGACCGGCCTCCCGGGTGCCGTCCCGCACGCGGCGCGACGTCGCCGACGCGGCCCGAGGACAGACATGACCAAGCCTAGCGATGCCACGCCCGCCACACGAGGTCTTTCTCGCGCCAAGCGCAGATATCATGCCAGCAGCCTCGCGGTATCGACAAGCTTGCGCACCACGCGCTTGAGCTCCTCGGCCGCACCCGCGTCCCTGAGCTCGTCCATCTCGTCGAAGGCATTCTCCGCATCCACCACCGTGACCTGCTCGGCAAGCACCAGCGCCCGGCAGCCAACCGCCAGGACCTGGCGCAAGGCCAGCAGCGAGTGCGTCGCGCCGGAGATGCCGGGCGAGACGCCGCCCAGCGCAAAAACGCGGTTCTGATAGGCGGCGAGCCGTTCCTCGCCGCGCTCGCGCACCGCCGCAATCCAATCGATCGCGTTCTTGATGAGCGGCGTCATCGAGCCGTTGTATTCCGGACTGGCGATGAACACGCCCTGATGCGCCGACATCAGTTGCTTGAGCCTGACGGCGTTGCGCGGCGGGTCGGCCCCCTCGGCGCTATCGGCGTCGTAGATGGGCAACGGATAATCGCCGAGCGAGATGCGGGTGACGTCGGCGTCCGCCAATGTCAATTCCTTGGTCGCGAGCGCGGCCAGGCGCACATTGTACGCCCGCTCGCGCAACGAGCCGGGAATGACGAGGATTTTCGGGGCAGCCATGTCGGTCCGGACAACAGAAGACAGACGACGCACGATAGATTAGGCAGCTTTCGGTCGCCCGTCGTCCGGCTTGTCGTCAGTCCCTCCGATACACCCATACCCGCGCCGGAGGAATGTTCATCCACACCCGCTCGGACGCTTCCGCCCTGACGCGGTCGATCTGCTTCGGTATCGGTGGAACGGCGTTGTAGGTGAACTGCACGAAGGGCGCCCCCGGCGACATCAAGGCCAAGGCTTCGAACAGGAGCCGCAGGCGCATGCGCAGCGGCTTGGTGAACAGCGGCAGGCCGGACACGATGCCCGCAGCCGGCTGCCTCAGGTGACCGAGGAGCAAGCGCTTGAGATTGTAGGCGTCGCCCTGCACCACGGTGGCCGCGGGATAGCGTCTGCGCAGCAACCGGGCGAAGGTAGGATCGAACTCGATCAGGACGAGACGCGAGGGGTCGATGCCGCGCGCAACCAACGCCTCGGTGACCGGCCCGGTCCCCGGGCCGAGCTCGATGATCGGGCCGGGCCGCCGTGGATCGACATAGCCCGCCATGATGCGGGCGAGCGCCCGGCTCGAAGGCGTCACCGCGCCGATCGCCAGCGGCTTCTCGATCCAGGAACGGATGAAGCGAACTTCGTCGTCGAGACGGATACCGTTCTTTTCTTCCAACCGACGGATTCGCGTCTCGATCCTCTTCTTCTCGGTCTCGAACCGCTGCTCGAACTTCCTGAGGTGGGTCTCGAACTGCTCCTCGATCTTGCGCTCGAGCGCGCCTTTCTTCTGCTCGAGCAGCTGGATGTGCCGCCCGATCTCCTTCTCGAACGCCCCCCGCTTCAATTCGAACAGACGCCTATGTTGTTCGAATGTCTTCTCGAGAAGCTGCAAGGCTGGATGCTGCATCTGGCGCTAACGCTGTACAATGATTGGGAATTCCCGACCGACCATCGGTAAAGCGCGAAGCCTTGGGGGTCAAGCGGCAAGTGACTTGGCGCCGCTCGCGGCGAGATCACTCCGGCGCGAAGCGACCGCACGGAAAGGCGCTGGTGGCCGTGACGGCGAGGGCGAAGCGGCGGCCGCGGTGGGTGGTGTCTTGAGACGCGACCCCCCGCCGGAACATCCCTAGACGGAGCCGGAACGCGCCAGGAATTCCTTGACCTTGCCGAAGAATCCGGCCGATTCGGGATGGGTATCCTTCGATGACAGACGCTGGAATTCGTCCAGTAATTCGCGCTGCCGCTTGGTCAGTTTTTGCGGCGTCTCGACCAGAACCTGGACGTACATGTCGCCCGTCTGCTTCGAGCGCAGCACCGGCATTCCCTTACCCTGCAGGCGGAAGCGCCGTCCCGATTGGGTGCCCTCGGGCACCTTCACCCGTGTGTTGCCGCCGTCAATGGTCGGCACCTCGAATTCACCGCCGAGCGCCGCCGAAATCATCGAGATCGGCACCCGGCAATGCAGGTCGGCGCCCTCGCGCTGGAAGAACGGATGGGAGTTGAGGGAGAGAAAAATATAGAGGTCGCCCGCCGGTCCGCCGCGGACGCCGGCCTCCCCTTCGCCGGCGAGGCGGATGCGGGTGCCGTCCTCGACCCCCGCCGGAATGTTCACGGACAGGGCGCGCTCGCGCGTCACGCGCCCGGAGCCCGAGCAGGTCGGGCAGGGATTGTTGATCACCTGGCCGCGGCCTTGGCAGTTCGGACAGGTTCGCTCCAACGTGAAGAAGCCCTGGGCGTGCAGGATGCGCCCCTGCCCGCCGCAGGTCGGACACGCCTTGGGCCTCGTGCCGGCTTTCGCGCCCGAGCCCGAGCAGGGCTCGCACGTCACCGAGGTCGGGATGCGTACCTGCGCGGTCTTGCCGGAGTAGGCCTCTTCGAGGCTGATTTCCATATTGTAGCGCAGATCGGCGCCGCGCTCGCGCCCGCCTCCGCGCCCGCGCCGGCCGCCGCCCATGCCGAACAGGTCGTCGAAAATGTCGGCGAAGGCGGAGGCGACATCGCCGAAGCCGCCACCGGCGCCCGCGCCGGCGCCGTGCTCGAAGGCAGCATGGCCAAAACGGTCGTAGGCCGCACGCTTGTCCGGGTCCTTGAGGACTTCGTAGGCCTCGTTGATTTCCTTGAAGCGGGTCTCGCAGCTCTTGTCGCCGGGGTTGCGATCGGGGTGCCATTTCATGGCGAGCTTGCGGAACGCGGATTTCAGCTCGCCGTCGTTCACAGAGCGCTCGACTTCCAAGACCTCGTAATAGCAGCGCTTAGCCATGCCCGCGTCCCACCCCGTCATTTCTGCCGCAGCGTCGTCGTCGCCGGACCTTAGCTAGTGCTCCGATTCCGAAGTTCGTCAGGACTCGCGGCACGTTCAGATACGAACTTCGGAATCCAAGGACCACTAGCAACTCTATGATTCTAGTGCCCTTTGAACCCGAAGTTCGCGATCGCATTTGCCGCACGGTGGGCGCGAACGTCGGGTTCGGGGCACTGGTCACTCATGGTGCTTCAAAAAAGATGCACCCCCGGGTTCGGCCCCCGGGGGTGTGTGTTGCTGGAAAGGACGGCAGCATCGCGACCGCCTGGCCGGCGTCAGGCCGACTTTTTGTTCTTCTTGTCGTCGTCGACCTCGGTGAACTCCGCGTCGACGACGTCATCCTGCTTGGCCGATCCCTCACCGCCGGGAGCCGCGCCGCCCGAAGCGGTCGACGCCGCCTCTTCCTGCGCCTGCTTGTACATCGCCTCGCCGAGCTTCATGGAGGCTTGCGCCAGCGTATTGGTCTTGGCCGTGATCGCGGCCGCATCGCTGCCCTTGAGCGCTTCCTTGAGATCGGCCAGCGCGTTCTCGATCGCGCGCCGGTCGGCTTCGCCGACCTTCGCGCCGTGCTCGGCGAGCGCCCTCTCGGTCGAGTGCACGAGCGCCTCGGCGTGGTTCTTGGCCTCGACCTCGGCCTTGCGCTTCTTGTCTTCCTCGGCGTGCGATTCCGCATCCTTGACCATGCGCTGGATGTCGGCCTCGGACAGCCCGCCCGACGCCTGGATGCGGATCTGTTGCTCCTTGCCGGTGCCCTTGTCCTTGGCGTGGACATTGACGATGCCGTTGGCGTCGATGTCGAACGTGACCTCGATCTGCGGCACCCCGCGCGGCGCCGGCGGCAGTCCCACCAGGTCGAACTGGCCGAGCATCTTGTTGTCGGCCGCCATCTCGCGCTCGCCCTGGAATACGCGGATGGTCACCGCGCTCTGATTATCCTCGGCGGTGGAGAACACCTGGCTCTTCTTGGTGGGGATCGTGGTATTGCGGTCGATGAGCCGGGTGAACACGCCGCCGAGCGTCTCGATGCCGAGCGAGAGCGGCGTGACGTCGAGCAACAGCACATCCTTGACGTCGCCCTGCAGCACGCCGGCCTGGATCGCGGCGCCGACCGCGACGACCTCGTCGGGATTGACGCCCTTGTGCGGCTCCTTGCCGAACAACTGCTTCACGACCTCCTGCACCTTCGGCATCCGCGTCATGCCGCCCACCAGGACCACCTCGTTGATCTCGGCGGCGGAGAGCCCCGCGTCCTTGAGCGCAAGCCGGCACGGCTCGACCGTCTTCTGGATGAGATCGTCCACCAGCGCCTCGAACTTGGCGCGGGTGAGCTTCATGGTCAGGTGCTTCGG
>JBAUOM010000470.1:0-1948 GCA_049579765.1 Xanthobacteraceae bacterium | reverse complement strand
GTCGGCGCCCTGCCGAAAGATTCGCGCGACCTCGCCGGCGCCCGGCGCCAGGTGCGCGACGGCCTCGCCGCGCTCTTGCCCTACGCGCGGCAGGCGAGCGTGCCGCTCGCGATCGAGCCGCTGCATCCGATGTATGCCGCCGACCGCGCCTGCGTGAACACGCTTAAGCATGCGCTCGATCTCTGCGACCAGCTCGGCGACGGGCTTGGCGTAGCCTATGACGCCTATCACGTGTGGTGGGACCCCGACATCGCGCGACAGATCGCGCGCGCGGGCCGCAACATCCTGGCCTATCACGTCAACGACTGGCTCCTTCCGACCACGGACCTGCTGCTCGACCGCGGCATGATGGGCGACGGCGTGATCGACCTGCGCGCCATCCGCGCCATGGTGGAAGCGGCCGGCTATCGCGGCCACTGCGAGGTCGAGATCCTCTCCGCCGGCAATTGGTGGAAACGCGATTCCAACGAGGTCCTGCGCGTCTGCATCGAGCGGCACCAGACGGTCGTGTGATGTCCACCACCTACGACGGCATCATCCTCGGCGCCGGGCACAACGGGCTCGTCCTGCAGGCCTATCTCGGCATGGCCGGACTCGAGACCGTGACGATCGAGCGCCGCCTGCTCGCCGGCGGCGGCTTGAGCACGCTCGTCGATCCGCGCCATCCCGGCTTTTTGCACAACACCCACGCCTTCTTCCTGCGCGCCGTCACCGCCATGCCGTGGTACCGCGACCTCGCCCTCGAGCGGCACGGCGCGCGCATGATCGAGCCCGAGCTCAACGTCGCGCTGCTCACGCGCGACCACGGCGCGCTCGAATGGTGGACCGACATCGGCAGGACCATCGCGTCGTTCGCCGCGTTGAGCCCGAGGGATGCGCAGACGCTGCGGCGCTGGCACGACGAGTTCGTCCCGATCGTGCAGACGATCCTCGCCCCCGAGGGCCGCGCGCCACCGTTGCCGCCAGCGGAGCGAAGGGCGCTGCTCGAGCGCACCGCCGCCGGGCGGCGGCTGCTCGAGGTAAGCGCGCTCTCGCCGCTGCAGTTCGTCCATCAGGAGTTCGAGCATCCCACCATCCAGGCGGGGCTCCTCTTCTTCAACGGCCTGCGCGAGGTCGACCTGCGGCTCCCCGGCTTCGGCCATCACATCGCGGCGCTGCTCGCGAGCCCGGCCAAGGCGCAGATGTCGCGCGGGGGCTCGGCGGCGCTGGCACGCGCGCTCGAAGCCGCCGTGCGCACAACCGGCGGCGAGATCCGGCTGATGACACTGCCCCAGCGCATTCTGGTGGAAGGCGGCCGCGCGGTCGGGATCGAAACCGCCGAGGGCGAAGTCATCCGCGCGCGCCACCTCATCGCCTCCTCGCTCAATCCGCAGCAGACCTTTCTCGACCTCATCGACGACGCATTCGTCCCGCGCGAGATCCGCGACCGGGCGCAGGCCTTCCAGTACAACCTGCTGGCGCCGCTGTTTGCGCTCAACCTCAATCTCGCCGAGCCGCCGCGCTACCGCGCCGCCGCCGAGCACCCCGAGCTGGCGCGGGCGTTCATGGTGATCATGGGGCTCGACCACGTCGACCAGTTCGGCGACATCGTGCGCCACCACGAGGCCGGCACCGTCCCGCCGACGGTGATGTGGGGCGCCTGCCCGACCCTGTTCGATGCGAGCCAGGCGCCGGAGGGCCGCCATACCGCGTTCATGTGGGAGAAGCTGCCCTACCGCGTCAACGGCGATCCGCAAAACTGGGACCGGCTGCGCGACAGCCACGCCCGCGCGATGCTCGCGCTATGGCAGCGGCACGCGCCCAACCTCGCCGACGCGGTGATCGATTCGTTTACGCGCTCCCCGCTCGACGTCGAGCGCGAGTTTCCCAACATGCACCACGGCGACCTTCTGGTCGGCGCCTTCGCCAACGACCAAATCGGCTATCACCGCCCAATCCCGGGCGCGGG
>JBAUOM010000469.1:0-4078 GCA_049579765.1 Xanthobacteraceae bacterium | reverse complement strand
CGAGTCAACGCACGCTCGACGAGACGATCGGAGTCCGTCTCCCCACGCTGGCCCATTTCGAGAATGCATTTTGCGAGCCGTTCGCGTGTAGTGGCGGCGCGCGACGTGTCGGCGAGCGGGCTGCCTGATGCTTGCAGCCTGTGCCATGCGGCCTCATAGGCCTCGCCCAGGCGGCTTGTCGTGTCGTCGTCGAACGCGGAGTTTGCAAGCAGCGCGAGCGTCGGCGCGGACTTGCTTTTCTCGGAAACGCCGTTTCGCGGCTTCCGAGGCAGTGTCGCGGTCTGCAGGCTGTCGCAGCGCTCACAGACATATGTCTCCAACACCGTCCCATCGGCGGCGGGATGCCGCTCGATTCCGAACAGCCTCGTCGCTCCGCCACAGCGACCGCATCTCGGGCAGCTATGCGTCTCGGTCTTGATTCGATGCACTCGTGTCATTTTGTGGAATCCCTCGCTTCGCAATCCTTGTGGGCGCTGAGCACGAACCGCTCGAGGCTTCCGACGAATTCATAGTTCTGGGCCAAATGGGTCCAGCGCGTCTCCATGTCGAGCAGATCGGCCTTCAACACGGGGTCGATCGTCTGCTCGGCGCGGCGGCGGCAGTCGGCCGCCCGGTCAATGCAGGCGGCGATATGGTGACTGAGCTTCTGAAGCATCGCTCGCGCTCTTGGAAAAAGTAGAATGGAAGACTTATCGTAGTATGTCAACAAGCGATTCTATAGGGTTACTTGCAATGTACCCTGTTGTTCTTTGTATTCATTTACAGCTTTTATTGAGATTGCTGTTTAGTCATTGCTTGCCCATGAGGCAATCTTTGCGCCTTGTTAGCCTTGATCTTAACCTACTAACATTATATAAAAGGCGATCATTGCTGTCTTGACTAACACAGCGCCGATTGCTAATTTAGACATCATGGGATGGGAGACCAAACATCAGCGACGGGAGATCAGGACATGTCGGCAACGAGGATGCGGGACGAGCGCCTGCAAATCATGCTCTCTCCTGAAGAGTTGACCGCGCTCGACGATTTCCGCTTCAAGAAGCGCATGCCGAGCCGGGCGGCTGCGGTGCGCGAATTGCTCCGGCGGGGTCTTGCGGCTGAAGGATTCGCGATGGCCGCGACGGGCGCCAAGTCGTCCGAATTTGGGGTGACCGGCAGGACGCCGCGGCGCGGCGGTGATTTGCGCCCGCGCGACGGCTAGTGCCCCGAACCCGGAGTTCGCCCACACCGTGCGGCAGCTCGTATCTGAACATACCGCCAGTGCCCCACGCACTTCGGACTGGGACCACTAGCCCCAGATCGCCCGCGCCGCCGCCACCACCAGCGCGAGCTTGGCGCGCTCGTCCGCCTCGCTCAGCGGATTGCCGGCGGCGCTGCTGGCGAAGCCGCATTGCGGGCTGATTGCCAGCCGGTCGAGGTCGATATACGCACTCGCCTCGTCGGCGCGGCGGCGCAGCAGGTCGATATCCTCGAGCACGGGCGTCTTGCTGCTGACGAGGCCGAGGACCACGGCCTTGTCTCTCGGCACGAAGCGCAGCGGCGCGAAATCGCCCGCCCGCGCCGTGTCGTATTCGAGCAGGAAGTGGCTCGCCCGCGTGCGCGCGAACAGGCGCTCGGCCACCGACTCGTAGCCGCCGTCGGCGAGATAGCGGCCGCGGAAATTGCCGCGGCACAGATGCACGCCGACGGCGACATGGTCCGGACAGGCCGCGACCGCGCCGTTGATGGCATCGATATAGCGGTCGACCAGCGCGTCGGGATCGCCGCCGGCGCCCGCGACCCTGTCGCGGATCGCGCGGTCGCATAGGAGCGCGACCGCGATCTCGTCGATCTGCAGGTAGCGGCAGCCTGCCGCTACCAGATCGGCGATCTCCTGCGCGAACACCGCGACGAGATCGGCGAAGAAGGTCTCGACATCGGGGTAGGCGCCACGGTAGGCGAAGTCGGACAGGCGCAGGAAGTGCATGGTCGAGGGCGCCGGCAGCGTGACCTTGGCGGTGACGCCGGAGGCGTCGCGCAGGAAGACAAATTCGTCGAGCGCGAGCGGGCGGGTGCGCCGCAGCGCGGACACCGCGTACGGTGCGGTGAAATCGACCTCGCGGCCTTCGTCGTCGCGAAACTTGAGCAAGGCGGGACGGACCTCGAGCCCCGCGGTGCGCTCGACGAAACGGCCCCAATAGGAGCCGCGGCGGAACTCGCCGTCGGTCACGACCGCAAACCCGATCGCTTCCTGCATGCGGACGGCGGCACGGATGCAGTCGTCCTGCACGCGCACGAATTGCTCCTCCGAGATCTCGTTTGCGGCATGCTGCCGGAAGGCGCGGCGCAGAGCCGGCGGCCGCAGCAGGCTGCCGACGTGATCGGCGCGGAACGGCGGCCGGCCGGCGGGGCGGGTATTCATGTCGCGGGTCTCCGGACCGTTTGCGATGGCCGGCTGCTGTCTATAGGTCTATAGGTAGAACTTAGATCGCGGCCGTGGCACAAGGCAATGCCCCGGTGCCCGCGCCGCATCCCGCGGGGAGCATGCCGACATGGCGGTGGTAGCCCTTCCCTCCTCGCGCCGACCGAGCCCGCGCCGCCGTGCGCCCGAGATCATGGAAGCGGCCGCGCGCGTGTTCGCGCAGCGCGGCTTCCACGGCGCCACCACCCAGGACATCGCCGACGTGCTCGGTATCCGGCAGGCGAGCCTCTACTACTATTTCGCCTCCAAGGAGGAGGCGCTCGAGCTGGTCTGCCTGCAAGGCGTGGGCGGCTTCTTCGAAGTGGCCAAGGCGATTGCCTCGGGACCCGGCGCCGCGGCCGACAAGCTCGCCCGCCTCGTCAGGTCGCATCTCGCCCCGCTCGGCGACCGCGGCGATTTCGTGCGCGTGTTCCTGAACGAGCGCCAGCACCTGCCGGCCGAAAGCCGCCGGCGGATCGGAAAGTGGTCGCGCGGACTGGAGCGGGTGTTCGAGGACGTGCTCAGGGAGGGAGTGCGGCGCGGCGAATTTCGGCCCGACCTCGACCCCCGCCTCGCGGTGCTCGCCATCCTCGGCATGGCCAATGCGGTGGCGAGTTGGTACCGCAGCGAGGATGCGGCGATCGACCGCGTCAGCGCCGAGTTCGTACGCCTGATCGTCGACGGCGTGATGAAACGGCCGAAGCCGCGCTCGCGCGCAAGCCGGGCGCCTCGCTCCGCCCGCCGGCGCCCGCCGAGGCGGCCAGGTTCTCATACATCCGGCGCAGACTTCGCCTGACGACGGCGAGATCCTTCGCCGGCACGCCGGCGATCGCGCTCCGCTCCAACGCGATCGCGTCCGGGATCACGCGCGCAAGGATGGCTGCGCCCTTGGCGGTCAGGCGCACGACCACCTCGCGGTTGTTGGTCGCGGACCGGGTGCGGGTGACGAGCCGCATCCTCACCAGACGGGTGACCACGCGCGACAAGGTCGAAACGTCGATGCTGGTCCTGGCGGCAAGATCGATCTGACGCTGGCCGTCGTCGTTGGAGAGCACCGCCAGCACGCGCCACATCGCGATGCTCATCTGGTGGCGGGCGAGCGTATTTTGCCCGAAGTCGACCACCAGGAACCAGCCGACACGGTTGATGAGGTAGGGAAGATATTCGCCGAAGTCGAAGCGCGGGCGATTGGTCACGAATCGCGAATTCCTGCAAAGCCTTGAGCCAGGGTTTTATGGGCCGGTTCCCATGATGTCAAAGGCGGCGGCGTTGGCGCCGACCCGCGCTCCGGTGCATAATGCATCGGCCGATCCCGGCGCGCGATCATTGCATTTACAACAATTGCAAATGCATCTATGATGCCCGGCAACGAGCGGGGAAGCGCCCCGGCCCGAAGGGAGGGAAGGGAGGAGAGAACATGGAATTCGGCTACTTCACCCTGAGCGACAATCACTACGAGAACAACCCGCGCACGGCGAACCAGTTCGTCAGCGACATCGCCGAGGAGGCCTTGCACGCCGACCGCATCGGCATGCACTCGGCCTGGATCGGCGAGCACCATTTCAACTCGCTCGGCGTCCTCTCCTGCCCGGATCTGGTGCTGTCCTACATCGCGGCGCGTACCAGGAACATCAGGCT
>JBAUOM010000468.1:0-7296 GCA_049579765.1 Xanthobacteraceae bacterium | reverse complement strand
CCGCTCCCAATCCCATCGAACGGGCGAGATGAATCTTCTCCTGCTCGATCGAGGCGAGTCCGACCGCCGTGCTGATGACGATCGGGAAGAACGCGATGAGAAACGCGATCAGCACTTTCGGAAGCAGGCCGAACCCGAACCAGACCAGAAACAGCGGCGCGACCGCAACTTTCGGCATGGCTTGCGACGAGACGAGAAGCGGCAGGACGGAGCGGGAAAAGGCCGGCCACATGAAAATGGCGAGCGCGAGCGGGACGCCGACTGCGATGCTGAGCAGAAAACCCAGCACGATCTCGATCGTGGTCACCCAGCCGTGCTTGAGGAGCAGCGCGGCGTTGTCGGCGAGCGAGACGACGATCCGACTGGGCGCGGGCAGCAGATAAGCCTGAATGCCGAAAGCACGCGCTGCGAACTCCCAGGCAGCAAGCGTGCCGACCACGGTCAAGACCGGATAGATGACGGCGGAAATACGAGCGCGAGATCGGCCGCGTGCGCGACGATCCTGCACCCGCGCTTCCACCTCCTCGATGCTCAGGGGCGCGTCGTGGTTGGTTTCGACGTGCGGTCCGGTCGTGTCGGTCATGGTCTGCTCTCAGCGTTCTCGCAGCACGCCGCGTGCCAGCAACAGATCGAGGATCTGGCGGTTGTAGCTGTTGAATTCGGGGGATTCGCGCATGGCCAGGGTGCGCGGCCGGGGCAGGTCGATGTCGATGACCCGATCGATTCGCCCGGGGCGCGGAGTCATGACGATGACCCGGTCCGACAGAAATACCGCCTCGGCCACGCTGTGGGTGATGAACAGCACGGTCATGCGCGCTTCGTTCCACAGCCGCTGCAAGTCGAGCACCAGCTGATCGCGCGTGAGCGCATCGAGCGCCCCGAACGGCTCGTCCATCAGGAGCTGCGGCGGATTGTGGATCAGCGCGCGGCACAGCGAAACCCGCTGCCGCATGCCGCCCGACAGCTCGTCCGGATATTTGCCCTCGAATCCGGTGAGCCCAACCGCATCCAGGAGCTCGCGGGCGCGCCGTTCCGCCGCTTTGCGATCGAGGTGCCGTGCCTCCGCCTGCAGCGTGATGTTGGCCAGCGCCGTGCGCCATTCGAGGAGAACCGGGCTTTGGAAGACGATGCCGATATCGGTGCGGGGCGCAGCGACGCGTTGGCCGCGCACGGCCACGAGACCATTCGAGGCGGGCAGCAATCCCGCCGCGATCATCATGAGCGTGCTCTTGCCGCAGCCGCTCGGTCCGAGAATCGAAAGGAACTCGCCCTGCCGCTGCATCAGCGAAATCTGGTCGAGCGCCCGCACCGGCCCGTCGTCGCTGGCGTAGACCTTGGTCAGGTTGCGGAACTCGAGATAGGGTTGCGCGGCAGGCGCGGCGGCAGGGCTTGCGAGCGGCTCGGCCTGTCGCGGCAGCGTCGTCGAAAGTCCGGGGTCAGCCACCTGCGCGGTGTCCTCGTTGGGCCGTCTCTCGTTCGGCGCCGCGGAATCCTCGATCCCGCCGTCCGAGCCTATTTCGGCTGCGGCGGAACGAACTCGGCGCCGGCGGGAACGAACGCGTTGATGAACAAGGTCGAAGCCGCGAGCGGCGTGCTCACACCGCCGTATTGCTTGAGCACCTGCACGGTCGAGTCCCAGTCCTTGTCCGACATCCACCCGAGCGGCTTGCCCGCGGTATTGGGCGTCACCCAGGTTTCGAAGGACATCTCCAGCTCGCGGCGCGCGATCTCGGGGACGACGGCCTCGGAGAATTTCTTGGTGATGGCGGCGGCCTCGTCGACATGCTGGCGGGCGTACAGGAAGCCCTTGATGCTCGCCTTGACGAAGGCCCGGATCAATTCAGGGTCTGCCTTCAACAGGTCGTTGTGCACGATGATGCCGTTGCTCACCGCGTCGACGCCGCAGTCGGCGTACCAGAAGATCCGCGCTTCCTTCTTCGCACGGACCTCTATGCCCGGCACATAACCTTGTGCATAGCCGGCGATCGCCTGCACCTTGCCCGTCACCAAGGCGGGAACGCTGCCGGCCGGATCGATATTGGTCACGCTGATCCTGGCCCCGTCCAGATTGCAGCCTTTGACGACGGCCGGCCACTGCTGGAATTGCGTCGCACCGGTCGGAATGGCGATGCTTTTGCCTTCGAGGTCCTTCAGCGTCTTGATGTCGGAATCCTTGAGCACGACGACCGCGGTCGGGTTGCGGCGATAGATCGACGCCACCATCGTGATGTTCATGCCCTTGGCGACGCTGTTGCCGACCACGTATCCGTCCGCAAACCCGAACATCGCGGCCTTGCTGGCGACGATCTGCGCAGTGCTTCCCGACCCGCGCCCCGGTCCCATGTCGACGTTGAGACCCACCTCGTCGTAGTAGCCCTTGTCCTTGGCGACCATGAAGCCGGAATTGGGCCCTTGGAAAAGCCAATCGAGCCGCAACGTCACGTCTCGCTTTCCCGCTTGCGCAGACGCGGCCGGCGCGAATGCAACAGCTATCACGCTGGCGGCGGCGAGGGTGCGAACGAACGATCGTGAGATGGAGGCGCCATGGTCGGACACGTTCAATTCTCCCTTGGTCGAACCGGCTGGGGGATGGCAGAGCCAACTTACGCCGTGACAGACCTGTAACTCAATTTCCGTGCCATGCGGCCCATGGTCCGCGCGCAACCATGACGAGTGCATGGAAGCGCGCGTGGACCGCCGCAACGCCGGCAGAGGTGCGCCGCAGGTTCCGCGACACCGGTGGAAAAATTCCGTACGGCCATGGCACGCTTGGCATGAGCACCCGTCCGGCGCAGCAGCGTGGGATGGCTCTCTTCCCAGCTCCCGCCGAGGCGTTGCTTCAGCCTCTCGGTGTCGCAGACATCACCCGCGACCGCTCATAGAGGTGGTCGAGCTCGCGATAGTCGGGAAGCGTCGTATCGATGGCACGGCCGGAAACGATCACCGTGCGGTCGGATTGCGGGCGGCATACGAGCTCGGGAAGCGTGCGGGCTTGGGTCAAGACAAGATCGGCCGCTCCGTCCGGCGCGATGATCCCATGGCTGGCAAGCCCCATCGCGGCCGCGGGAGCCTCGCCGAGCATTCCTATCCAAGGCTGCTCCGAATGGTCGAAGTGGAGAATGCGCGTCGCCTCGCGAAAGACTTCCAGCATGTCGAGATCGCCATAGGCGTAGAACGGATCGCGCGTGTTGTCGCTCGCAACCATCACCGCAACGCCCGCGGCGGCGAGCTCGTGCAACGGGGCTACCCCGCGCAGCCGCGGGGTTCGTCCCGTGGCGCGATCCTGCAGGTACATGTTGCACATGGGCAGCGACACGACGGCGACGCCCGCTTCCCCCAATCGATCGATGACGCGCGTATGATCTTGCTCGGGCGCCAGCGACAGCGAGCAGCAGTGTCCGGCCACGATCCGGCCGTTGAAGCGGTGACGCCGCGCCGCGACGGCGATCCGCTCCAGGCTGCGCGCATCCGGCGAACAGCTCTCGTCCACATGCAGATCGAGGTCGAGACCGTGGGCGATCGCCATCCCGAACAGCCGGTCGAGCGCGAGCTCGAGCTTGGGTCCGGGTGCCTCGCCGAGGAACGTGAAGCTGCCGAGGATGCCGCCGTGGCGGGCGACCGTCTCCACGATGGCGCGGAACTGGGGTTCGTCATCGACGGCGAGATCGACCGGGAACAGCGCGACGCCCTGAAGCGCAATGCGACCGCTCCAGGCTGCGCGCATTTCGGCGAAGACCGGCCAGGAGATGGCGGCTTGCTTGCCCAGCGAATCGAGATGGGTGCGGATCGCGCCGCTGCCGTGCGCGTAGGCGCAGCGCAGCGAGAAATCCATACGCGCGCGCACGTCGTCGGCGCTCCAGTTCGCCTCGCGGTCGGCCGTCACCGCCGCGCGCGCCGCGGAATGGGTGCCGTCCGGATTGGGACGGCGCGGCCAGATATGTCCCTTGTCGAGATGGGTGTGCACGTCGACGAAGCGCGGCAGGATGATTCCGCCGCACAGATCGATCGTCGGCAGATCGGACGCATCCGCCGCGGCGCCGGCCGGCCCGAGCGCCGAGATCCGCCCGCCATGTACCACGACCTCGCATGCTGCGAGCCGATCAGGAGCGGCGTGCGAGGCGAGGGCGGGTGCAAGGTCCGCCGGCGCGCGCGCATTGACGATGCGATAAGCCGTCGCTTCCGGCACCGTGGCGCATGTTTGGCGCGGACGGGAATGCAATTCCGAGGCCGAAGCGACCGACGGCGGTGGCGGTGTCACGTTCATGGTCGAAGTCCAAGGCACAACCGGCGCGGCCATCATGGCCGGCCGGGCCCGCTCTGTTAAGCTGAGAAAGGTGGCACGCGCGGTCTTGACCGGTCGGCGAGGTCAAGCCATCGGGCCCGATCGTGCTGTCGAACAACGTCCCGGGCGTGCATACGGGGCAGGGAGCTGGCGGCTGAATCCAGTTCCGCGGAATAGCGGCGCCGCGGGGCGGCATGGGGCCGCCGATCTTGACGAACCGCGGCCACATCGGCCGGGCCGGGGGCGCATGACTTTCGTCCGGTCGGCGAGAATGGGTTCTTGAAGCAGGTCATTCCAAATGCGATATCGGACATGTCAGCGGCGCGTCCTGGCTGCCAGCTCGATGCCGAGACGCAGATCTGGATGAGCCAAACGGCTGATTTTTTCCGGTAAGGCGGGGTAGCTCAGCTGGTTAGAGCGGCGGAATCATAATCCGTAGGTCGCCGGTTCGATCCCGGCCCCCGCTACCGGCAATCCGATCGATTTTGCGGCCGGCGACAGCTCGCGGCTCGATGGCTCGATGGCATGACAAGGGATCGAAGTGCTCGGTGGGACCGATGTTCTTGGACGTCTTCCGCGGTCCGAGCGGCCTCGTTGCTTCGATGCTGGCGACGATCCTTGCGGCAACGCTGCCGGCGTCCACGGCGGTCCCTCAGCAGCGCGCCTCGCTCGTTGGTCAGCTCTTGATCGCGTCGCCCGCGATGCGCGACCCGCGCTTTTATCAGACCGTCATCGTGCTCGTGCGGCACGATCGGACCGGGGCGATGGGGATTGTCGTCAATCGTCCCTGGCCGGAGCGGCCGTTCGCGACCCTCCTGGAGGCGCTCGGCGAAAAGTCGGCCGGCGCCGCGGGAACCGTGCGCGTTTTTGCCGGCGGTCCGGTCCAGCCGGAACTCGGCTTCGTGGTCCACAGCGGCGAATATCAGCGCGCTGGCACCATGGTGATCGACGATCATCTGGCCGTGACCTCGAGCCGTGAAATCCTGCGCGACCTCGCTCGCCACCAGGGTCCGCGACAGAGCCTGGTGGCGTTCGGCTACGCGGGCTGGGGGCCGGGCCAGCTCGACAGCGAACTCGGGCAAGGTTCCTGGTTCACGGCGCCGGCGGATGCGAAGCTCGTCTTCGAGGAGGATCGGGATCGAGTTTGGGAGGACGCCATGGCGCGCCGGACGCAGGACCTTTGAGGGGCTTCGGCCTGTCGGTTTCCTCGGCCCACAGAAATGGCGGCCCAAGCTCGATCGGCGCCGGCGAGGATGCCCCGTCGGGCAACAGGATTTCTCAGCGAGACGCCCGCCGCGTCGAGGGGCCGCCAACGTGAAATGACTCTTCGAACTTGATTTTCTCGAGCAACAGGTCGGTTACCAGCCGGCGCAGCCGTGAATTCTCGAGTTGCAGCTCGGCAATTCGGCTGGCGTGGGGCGTTTGGTGAGGTTGGCTCGGTTCGTCCAGCACCGTCGGCGCGGCACGCGGAAGGAGAGACGTCTTGCGCCAGCGATGCAAGGTCATCACGCTTACGCCAAGCGTACGCGCAATGTCACTTTGCAGCTTTCCTTGCGTCGCCAAGTCATTTGCTTGCGCGAGCTTGGCGGCGATTTCTGCCTTCGAGTGCTTTCCCTTCTTTGCCATCAGCGTTCCTTGAGCGGTACCCCCGTCCCCGGCTTATCGCAGGGTTCCAGTAGGCATACAAATACCATAATAAATGGTTGTCAGCCCGCAGCTGGTAGATTGTCCTCGATGAGCCGGAAAACGCTGCCAACTTTCAAACCTACGGAGAGCGCAACGCGGCCGACGTCGGGGCGGAATTCTGAGGACAAAAATTATCACGACAATAAAACTGAACGGGATCAGCCGGCAGAAAGACAACCGGATAGAAAATTTGGCAATAATCGGCTTCCAGCTCTTGCACAATTGCTTCGGGTCGACATCGATTTTCTGCGCCCAAGCGTCGGGCTACACATGTGAACCTGCGTCGGCCAATATATCGGGTCATTCACGACATTGGCCGGTTCTGTTACATTAAGTGAAGATGCACTGCGGGATCGAATGTTCATAATTCGACGTTATCCACTGAACGTCGCGCGCATGTTAAACCTGCGATTGATAGTTCTTTCGACTGCGCAATGCGGTTGAGATGGGGGGAGTGGTTAGCCCGCTTTCGCATGCGGGGTCGCAATTGTTCCATTGCAACCACGAGATTTTGGGGGAGTCTTTAGAGATGAGCGGCATAGACCGAGCCAGTCTGTCCAGTGGGAAGAAATCCGCGCCGGTCCTCGCACTTGCTCGGACCCAGCCAACGGTCCTGCGAGCAGATCCCGCCCGGCGAGAGAGGCCGGCGGACGCAGACCTGATCGAACGATTGGAGGCGGAAAACTTGGAGCTTCGAAATCGCGCCGTACAGCTTGCGCTGCAGATTCAAAGGTTGCGGCATATTGGCAGGCTGCAGGAGCGCGGGTGGTGATCGCGCGCCTGACGCCGGGTGCATTGGCGCCGCTCCTTCTTTGCGAATCGAGGGCCCCTGCCGCGGCGGACGCGGCAGGGCATTAGCTTCAGGCAGCCGCGCGTGCGCAAGCATGCCCCGGCCTGCCACTCGTCGAGTCCATAACCGCCAGCCTCCAGCCCGCGGGCGTGCCGCCGCCGCCGGTATCAGGGGCCCGTCGCGCAATTTAATTTTGCCTCAATCGGCACTTTTGCCTTACCTCGATCGTCTTAGCGTTGCTTCAATCAGCAGGCTGGGCGGCGGCATTGGTTGCAGGCAATGTCCCGCCGTACGTTCATCGCGAAGCGAGCTCGCGAGTGCGCCCGCGAGGAGGCAGACTGCTCGGCGTCGAACGATGGCCGGCGAGGGCGCTCTCGGCTGTGGCGTAACATTATCCATAACGGATAACATTCGCGCAAGGTCAGAAAGAGTAACTTGTCGGTAGCACACGAGTTGTCCGGGTTAGGTAGCACACGAGTTGTCCGGTTCTGTGCCTCCTGGTGGAGGCGAAACGATGAACCGGGCAACGTGGCTACAG
>JBAUOM010000467.1:0-9515 GCA_049579765.1 Xanthobacteraceae bacterium | reverse complement strand
GCCGGAGGTGGCGGCGCGCATGGGTGCGCTGACGGGGCCGCCGGCGAGGCCGCACAAGCCGCGCCGCAAGTCCTAAGGCGCGCGCGGACCCGGGCATCACCCACAAGTAGCATGGCTACTGCCCGTGGCAGCGACAGCAAAACCCGGTAGTATGCCTTTGCCACTCTGAGCAGACCTCAGGCACGGGCGAAGCAGCGAAAGGAACACGCATGAACACCCTCATCGGCGTGCTCATCACCTTCCTCGTCGTCATCCTGGTGCTCTACCTCGTCAATATGCTGCCGCTCGACGGCCGCGCCAAACAGATCGTACAGGTGATCGTGATCATCATCGGTGTGATTTCGCTGCTGAAGTATCTCGCCTTGTTCTAAGCGCCTCACGGCGCGCGCCATACCGGTCTGCGCCCACGGGGATGTCGCCGTCATGTCTGAGTTGGGTATCGGCACCGCCGCCGGCCGCGGGCTGGACGGCGCCGCTCGTCACCCGGCAGGCAGCGCGGGCTATCTGCGGGCGCGGCGCGGCGGCGGGGGTGGCGCATAAATCGCCCACGGGTTGGGCGAGCAGTATCCGCCGAGCCCCCTCGCCGTCGCCATGCATTGTTCGAAGGTGTAGTAGCCGCAATCGTAGGCGCCGGCGAGTGTGCCCAGAAATGCGCACCAGGGCGCGGGCGGGCGCCGATCCGCGGTTGCCGGTGTCCGGGAGTCGAGCAGCGTTGCTCCGATGACCGCGGCGAGCGCGGCGGCAATATTCAGCCCGAGCAAATGGTAGCGTTCGAACGCCATGGACTCGCTCCTATCGGCATTTCGCGCCGCCATGATACCCATTCCTCCCCGCCCCGCAATCTCGCCCGGCGTCGGCTCGTCACGAGGCGCTTTTTGCCGTAAGCTGAAATGGAAATTCCGGCCCGAGCAGAGAAGAAAGGAGAACAAAATGAACATGAGCGTCGGTGTGCTCGATCACTACAACGTCTCCACCCGCAATCTCGGAGATACCGTTCGCTTCTACGAGGAGATTCTGGGCTTGGTGAACGGGCCGCGACCGCCGTTCGACTTTCCCGGTGCCTGGCTCTACAGCGAAGGTCATCCGGTCCTGCATCTCAACGACATCTCGCCGACCGACAAGCGGCAGCCCCCGGACTCGGGCGTCATCGACCACGTCGCCTTCGGCAGCCGCGGCTTTGAGGCGATGAAGCGGCACCTCGACCAGAAGGGGGTGACATTCCGGGTCAACGAGGTGCCGAACAGCACGCGGCGACAGATCTTCCTGACCGACCCCAACAACGTCCTGATCGAGCTCAATTTCGACGTTGCCAACGAGCAGGCTGCCCGCTAGCCCCCGGCGGCGCCTGGCGCTGCGCGCAATCAGCGTCTGGCCGCTTTCGCCACCATATCCGCGATGAAGCGCGGCAGTGCAAACGCCGCCACGTGTACCTCAGGCGTCCAATATCTGGTCGGGAAGCCACCGGCTTTGTCGTAGCGCTCGGCGATCGTCCTCACCGCGGCGCGGCGCAAGTTGACGTCGTCGGTGGCCCAGCCGATGGCCATATGGCCGCCCACATAGGTCGGAATCGCCGCGACGTAGCAATAACCGTCGGCGAACAGCTTGCGGAACTTGCGCATGCCGGACGTGAGTTCGTTGGATTGGAAGATCGGCACGCCCTTCTGCGCGACCAGCACCGCGCCCGCGTTCATGCAGCGCCTGCACGCGGCGTAGAACTTCTGGCTGAACAGAACCTTGCCGGGCCCCTGGGGATCGGTGGAGTCGACGATGATGACGTCGAAACGTCGGTCGGTCTTGGCCACGTATTTCATCCCATCGGCGATGACCAGATCGAAACGTTCGTCGCCGAGCACCGGCTTCGTGAACTCCGGGAAGTGCCGCTTGGCGAACTCGACCACCGAGGCGTCGATCTCGACCTGGGTGAGGCGCCTGACCGACTTGTGCTTGAGCACCTCCTCGGCGATGCCGCAGTCGCCACCGCCGACGATCAGAACTTCCCTGGCATTGCCGTGCGCCAGGATCGGCACATGGGTCATCATTTCGTGGTAGACGAACTCATCTTTGGTCGTGACCTGGATCGCGCCATCGAGCATCAGCATCTTGCCGAAGAATGAGTGCTCGAACAGCACGAGGTGCTGGTGCTCCGTCTGCATCTCGCGGATGACCCGCGCGACCTCGTAGGTCATGCGGAAGCCGAGCTCATCGAACAGCGTCTCGGGGATCCAGCGTTTTGGAGCCATGATCGGACATCGGATGACGGAGAGCGCCCGGCAGCGCGCGGAAGAAGACGTCAGGTCCGTCATCCGTCCTGGGGTCTTCTATCCCGGGTCAGGTGGCCTGCCCGCGCAGAATTTCGTTCACCTCGACGCGCTTGGCCTTGAAGGCCTCGCGCAGCACCGGGACGCAGGCGTCCGGACTCGCCTTGCCGCACATGAACACGTCAAGCGCGGCGTAGCCCGCGTCGGGCCAAGTGTGGATCGAGATATGGCTCTCCGCCAGCACCGCCACGCCGGAGACGCCGTTCGGCTGGAAATGATGCAGATGAATGTGCAGCAGCGTCGCCTGCGCGGCATCCACGCAGCGGCGCAGCGTCCCCTCGATCAGGTCGATATCGTCGAGACCCCTCGCCCCGTGCAGATCGATGATCAGATGTACGCCGGCGCAGCGCACGCCGTTGCGAACCGCGAAATGGTTCTCGCCTTCCTCGGCGGACGCCTTGACCACCGCGACGTGAGGGACCTTTTTTCGGGCGGTACCTGGAGTCCCCAAGCCCTTCCCCGATCGCAAGAGGGCGTCCTGGCGCATCGCCGTCCTCCCCAACCGAGTGATCCAACCCGAGTACCGGCGAGCGGCGTCAGGCAAGCGAATGCCGCCCGACCAGCCCGCACACCGGGGGCGATCACAGCGGCTCGTCCCCACATAAGGCCAAGGTCCCGGGAGTCAAGAGGATTCTGCTCAACACTTGGTCAGCCGCTGCACCTCGTAAGCAATGCGGTGCCTTCGATCGCAGCGGCCCGTCGTCGCCGCGGAGACATCGCGACGCGCCACCGAGAACCTCGTCATTACCCGCCTGCAACGCGGCGGGGGCGCTCGCCGGCCGGATCGATCCCTGCGCTTGCGCGGGTGCTCCTCGCGCCGATGTGAAGAGCCGTTCGATCCGGAGGCTGCACCGGGCCGGACCAAATCCGCGCCGCTCCGCGTCACGCCCCGAGCAGCCTGGAACGGCCCTGGAACAAAAGCTAAGGTCGGGCGCCGCCCGTGCAGACGGTGGCGCATAACGACAAGACGCGAGGGAGGCATGGACGGCAATCCGACACCACGCAAGTTTTTCCGCGCCTGCCCGTGCTGTGAACCGTCGCGCCGGCCGGTGGAGCGTGCGCGGCGAAATTTCCTGGTCGGCGGCGCTGCGGCGCTGGGCTTGGGGGCCATGGCGGCGATCGGACGGGTGACGCCCGCGGCCGCGCAGGTATCGACCAAGACGCGAATCGACGTGCATCATCACTTCATCCCCCAGTTCCACGTCGATTCCATGATGGCACCCGGGCGCCGCGCCGGAGCGCCCCCGCCGAAATGGTCGCCGGCGACGTCGCTCGAAGACATGGACCGTAGCGGGATCGCGACCTCGATCCTGTCGATCGTGCAACCCGGAATCTGGTACGGAAACAATGTCGATGAGTCCCGCAGCCTTGCACGCCAGCTCAACGATTACGGCGCGACGGTGGTGCGGGATCATCCCGGCCGCTTCGGACTCTTCGCCGTCATCGCTCCGCCCGACGTCGAAGGCAGCCTCAAGGAAATCGAATACGCCCTGGACGTCCTCAAGGCCGACGGCATCGGGTTGTTGACCAGCTATCAGGACAAGTATCTCGGCGATCCCTCGTTTGCGCCGGTCTACGCGGAGCTCAACCGCCGCAAGGCGGTGATCTACGTGCACCCGACCACCCCCAATTGCTGCCGCGGCCTGGTTCCCGGCATCCCGCCGGGGTCGATTGAGTACGCGACCGACTCCACGCGCACCATCGCCCACCTCGTCTTCAGCGGCACCGCCACGAAGTACCCCGACATCCGCTGGATCTTCTCGCACAGTGGAGGCACGCTCCCGTTCCTCACCGGCCGCTTCATCCGGCTCGCCCAGGAGCGCAAGCCCGCGTACTTGCCCAGCGGTCCCCTGCCCGAGTTCAGAAAGTTCTATTACGAGCTCGCGCAGGGCAACACGCCCGGACAAATCGCGGCGTTGCTCAAGATGGTATCGGTGTCACAGGTGCTCTACGGCACCGACTTTCCCTTCCGCGACGGCGCCGAGGTCAACCGCGGCATCGCAGATTGGGGTTTTGCGGACGCCGATCTGCGCGCCATCGAACGCGACAACGCGCTCAAGCTGCTGCCGCGCATCAAGGCGGCATGACACGCGCCGCAAACTGGGAGGAAGGCCCGGCCTCGAGCCGCAGCGACAGGCGCCGTAACTCCTATCCCGCCACCGAGCTCCAGTTCGCCGCCAGTTGCTCGGCGCCACGCAGCGACAGCGCAAGGATGGTGTAGGTCGGGTTCGACGCGCCCGCGGTGGCGAAGATGCCCGGCCCCGCGACATAGAGGTTCGGGATGTCGTGGGTCTGGCCGTAGCTGTTGGTGACGGAGTTGCCCGCATCGGTGCCCATGATGGTCCCACCCATCAGGTGTATGGTCGGCATGTTGCCGCGCGCCGACCAGACCTCCTGCGCGCCCGTCGCCTTGGCGATCTTGAGGCCTTCCTCGAAATTGGCGTTCCACAGTGCCTGCGCATCCTGGTCGTAGCTGTGCACGATCCGCGCAAGCGGCATGCCGAGCTTGTCCTTGTCGCTGGCGGGCTCGATGCGGTTCTCGAGGTTTGGCATTTCCTCTCCGAACGCGCCGATGCGGGTCAAGCCGCGCGCGGCGCGCTTCATGAAGGCGGCGAGGTCGGGACCGAACAGGTCGACGCGGGCATTGGCGAGGCCGCCGAGATCGCTCGTCTTCTGCGCCGAGCCGGCGGTGATGAACGAGCTGCCGAAAGCACCTTTGTGGCTGGTCTTGTCGTAGCGATCGTAGGACATGAACTGGGAGCCGGTGGTGCCCATGTAGTTCTGGATGTCCTCATCGAACATCGCCCAGGTTCCCGAGCTGAAGTGCGCCATCAGGTATTTTCCGAGAAGGCCGCTCGAGTTGGCCAGCCCCTTCCCATGCTTGTCGGTCGCGGAGTTGAAAAGCAGACGCGGGTTCTGCGCCGCCCACGCGGCCAGCACGACGACGCTCGCCTCCTGAACCTGGCGCTCCTTCTTGGCGTCGTGGTACTCGACGCCGGTCACCTTGCTGCCCTGCGCGTTGGTGAGGACGCGGGTGACCGTCGAGAGCGGACGCACCTCGGCGCCCGCCTTCTTGGCGTCGGCGAGGTAGGTGACCAGCGGATTGGCGAGCGCGCCGGTCGGGCAGCCGACGTGGCACCAGCCGTCGTAGATGCAGCCCGGCCGCCCCTTGTACTCCTTCGAATTCATCGCGACCGCCGCCGGCACCATCCGGATGCCGACCGCCTCGAAACCCTTGAGCCAGATTTCGCCGTGACGGAATGTCTTCATCGGCGGCATCGGATAGGGCTGGCCCGCCGGCCGCCAGATTTCCTCAGCCTTGGCGTCGCCGGACACGCCGATGTCCTGCGCGACGCGGTCGTAATAGGGCGCGACGTCGCCATAGGAGATCGGCCAGTCGAGCCCGCGTCCGTGCTCGCTCTTGACCTTGAAGTCGTTGGGGAGGAGCCGCGGGAAATTGGCGAAGTAATGCAGCGCCGCTCCACCCACGCCCCAACCCGCCTGGTAGACGTAGCCGAACGGGTTCTTGCCTTCGAGCAGGAACGGGCCGCTCGCAGGCTTGATCCGCCGCCCCCAGAAATCCGAGCTGATGAGGTCGGAGAGCTGCCAGTCCGGCCCCGATTCCAGCAGCACGACCTTCTTGCCGGCCTTGGCCAGCACCGCGGCGAACACCGAGCCCGACGCGCCGGCGCCGACGATGACGACATCCGCTTTTTCGTTGGCCATGTCACCACCTCTTGGTCGGCGCGATGTGGGGCATGTAGGGAATGCCGAGACCGGCATAGCCTTCCATGGTGCCGTAGACGACGTCGACGGCATCGCTGCGCAGCACGAAGTAGACGAACGGTCCGGCCGGGCCTTGCCAGCCCTCGACCTTGTTCTGTCGCATGTTGCCGACGAATCCGCGCTGCTCGGCTTCCCCGAGTTGCGCAAAGCCGCGACCGCCGTTGAGCGCCTGGCTGGCGCGATCAACTGCGCCGAGCGCCGCGCGATAGAAATTGGCGTAAGGCGGGCGCACGTTCAGGATGCGGGCCTCCAGCAGCGCCTCCTCCGGCGGGATCGAGATCTGCTGATCGACGAAATGCGATATTCCGGCCTGCCGCGCGCCCGGAACGAGGGTCTCGCCCAGCGCATCGAGCGTTGCGGCCTGCGCGGCGGTCAGCGTCCGCAACGGAACGCCCTGCGCCCGCGCCGCCCCCGGCGTGAGCAGAACCTCGGCGCTACCCACCGTGAAGGCGAGCGCGCCCATTGCCGCGCCTTTCACGAAGGCGCGCCGTTCGATGTCGTGCATGGTCTCCTCCCTCGGTGCCCGCAGGGCACCATCGTTATCGGCAACGTCAGCCGCGCGGGCCGTCGAAGCGAAGGGACCGGAGACGGCCGCCGTTTTTTTGAATTAGTCTAGAATACAACGCCGATTTCGGCACCGAATCAAGCGACCCGCCGGGGTGGCGGCGATAGCGGCACCACAACTGGAAAGGAGGATTACTTCTCCGGCAATGCGAGCCGGATATGCAGCTCGCGCAGCTGCTTCGGCGTGACCTCCGACGGCGCGCCCATCATCAAGTCCTCGGCGCGCTGGTTCATCGGGAAGAGCACAACCTCGCGCAGGTTCTCCTCTCCGGCGAGCAGCATCACGATGCGGTCGATGCCCGGCGCAATGCCGCCGTGCGGCGGAGCGCCGAGCGAGAGCGCGCGCAGCATGCCGCCGAATTTCTGCTCGAGCGCATTCTCACCATAGCCCGCGATCGCGAAGGCTTTCCGCATCACGTCAGGGCGATGGTTGCGGATGGCGCCCGAGGACAGCTCGACGCCATTGCAGACGATGTCGTATTGGATCGCCTTCATCGACAGGATTTTCTCGCGATCGGAGGGATCGAGCGCGAGGAACTCTTCGACCTCCATGTTCGGCATGGAGAACGGATTGTGGGAGAAGTCGATTTTCTTCTCCTCCTCGTTCCATTCGTACATCGGGAAATCGACGATCCAACAGAACTCGAAACGACCCTTGGCAATGAGGCCGAGCTCGTCGCCGATCTTCGTGCGCGCAGCGCCGGCGAGCTTGGCCGCGGCGGCCGGTTGATCGGCGACGAAGAACACCGCATCGCCCGCCCCGATGCCGGCCTTGCTCATGATCCTGGCCTGTACGTCGGCAGGGATGAACTTTGCGATCGGGCCCTTGCCGCCCTCGGCATCGAACACGATGTAGCCCAGCCCGGGTGCGCCCATATCCTGTCGCGCCCAGTCGTTGAGCTTGTCGAAAAACGAGCGCGGCTGCGCCGCCGCCGCCGGCGCGGGAATGGCGCGCACGACGCCGCCGGCCGCGATCACCCGCTTGAAGGCGTTGAAGGTGACACTCGCCTCGTCGAACTCCGCGCTGAGATCGGCGATGATCAGCGGGTTGCGCAGATCCGGCTTGTCGCTGCCGTATTTGAGGATCGCATCCTTGAACGGGATGAGCGGAAACTTCGGCGTCACCGGCTTGCCGCCGGAAAATTCCTCGAATACGCCGCGCATGACCGGCTCGACCGCCTCGAACACGTCTTGCTGGGTGACGAAGCTCATTTCCAGGTCGAGCTGATAAAATTCACCGGGCGAACGATCAGCACGCGCATCCTCGTCGCGAAAACAGGGCGCGATCTGGAAATAGCGATCGAAGCCCGACACCATGATCAGCTGCTTGAACTGCTGCGGCGCCTGCGGCAGGGCATAGAATTTTCCCGGATGGAGCCGCGACGGCACCAGATAGTCGCGGGCGCCCTCGGGCGAGGAGGCCGTTAGGATCGGCGTCTGGAACTCGAAGAAGGCCTGCTCCTTCATGCGCCGCCGGATGGAATCGATCACGGCGCTGCGGAGCATGATGTTGCGGTGGAGGCGCTCGCGGCGCAGATCGAGGAAGCGGTATTTCAATCGGATGTCTTCCGGGTATTCCTGCTCGCCGAACACCGGCATCGGGAGCTCGCCGGCCGGGCCCAACACCTCGATCTCGCTGACATAGACTTCGATTGCGCCGGTCGGCAGCTCCGGATTCTCGGTGCCGGCGGGACGCCTGCGCACCTTGCCGTCGATCCGCACCACCCATTCCGAGCGCAGCTTTTCGGCTTCCTTGAACGATGGGGAATCGGGATCAGCCACGATCTGGGTGACGCCATAATGGTCGCGCAGGTCGATGAACAGCACGCCGCCATGGTCGCGGATACGATGGCACCAGCCGGACAGCCGCACCTCCTTGCCGATGTCGCTTGCGCGCAGGACGCCGCAGGTGTGGGTACGATAACGGTGCATAATGACGAACGAGCCTCGATGCTGCCGCGCGGAAAGGGCACTGCGCGGCGCGGCTTGTCAAGAACAACGGCCCCCTTGGAAGGAACAACGGGGTCGCTCGATCGGGCGAGCGACACCATCGCCTTCCTCTGCGAAAGGCTCGGCGGACCCATCCCCGAATTGCCGAAGGGCGCCATCTAGCGACCGTGGCCGCTCACCCCCTCCCGGCATGGCCGACGACGCGTCCGCGAGCACTATTCTCACCCTGATCTGCGCGAGGGACCTCGACAGTGCGCCGGCGATCTGCACACTCGGCCCGCATTCCGAGGTTCGAACAATCATGGTCAAGGCGATGCGACCCGGTAGGGCGTCCGAGAGCGTGCGCGAGCAGCCTGCCGGCGGTGCGGCCGCGCGGATGACGGCCGCGGAAGCCGTCGTCGAGGCACTGATCGCTCACGGTCTCGATACGATCTATGCGCTGCCGGGCGTGCACAACGATCCCCTGTTCGACGCGCTGTTTAAGGCCGGCGACCGCATCCGAACGATCCATGCCCGGCATGAGCAGGGTGCGGCCTACATGGCCCTGGGCGCCGCGCTCGCCACCGCGGCGCCGCAGGCCTATACGGTGGTGCCGGGGCCGGGGCTGCTCAATTCCGCGGCGGCGTTGCTCACCGCCTATGGCATGAACGCGCGGGTGCTGGCGCTGATCGGACAAATCTCGCAGTCCGCGATCGGCCGCGGACTTGGGCACCTGCACGAAATTCGCGACCAAGCGGGCATTATCGCCCGTCTCGTCGACTTCTCCGCACGCATCCGCGAGCCGAGAGAGGCGGCGGCGCTGGTCGCCGATGCGTTCCGCGCGATGGGCACGCGCCGCCCCGGGCCGGCCGTCCTGGAATGCGCCATCGACGTCTGGGGGCGCACGGCGTCCATGCC